>JACQZC010000047.1 GCA_016207905.1 Nitrospirota bacterium
AACAGGCTTATCAATGCCTATAAGAGTAAGAGGGATTATAAGCATTGTAAGAAGAAGTGGGATAAGATAAAGAACTCTCTTACCTAAAGAGCCTTTAAAGAAAAAGAATTCATAAAGGGTTATGACTATGGGAAGGGTAAATGCATTTTCTTTTGTCTTCATGGCTAAGATGGCTGAAAGGAGGCTGGCAAGGTAAAGTAGTAGAGGCATCACCCTCCCCCTAACCCCCTCCCCTCGAGGGAGGGGGTTGGGGGAGGGGGAAAGTCTCCTAAAGTAGTGCAGCCTCCCCCACCACTTCCCTCCCCCTTGATGGGGGAGGGTGAGGGAGAGGGTGACCTGAAGTCTCCACTTTATATAAAGCACAAGAGAAAGAAGATAGAAGAATGCACACAATGATGCAAGCCTCTGAAATATATATGTAACTGCCTCTGTCTGTATGGGATGTGAGACAAAGAGAAGGGCGGAGAAAAGGGCGATGTAACCCCCTTTTTCTAAATCCCCCTCTTTTCCCCCTTTATTAAAGGGGGATGAAGGGGGGTTACTTAAATAAGGCGTCCTGAAAGTAAGCACAACAAGAAAATACACAAGCAAGGCATTAAGGATATGTATTGTTATATTAAAGACATGATAGCCTGTTACATCAAATCCATGCAATTTGTAATTCAGTGCAAATGTTAGATACCCAATATATCTACTTTTAAGTGCATTATAGAATTCAAAACCTTTTGCTTTAGATGGCTCAAGGAAATAAGAGAGGTTTTTCACTATTGGGTTATTTTCTATAAGTTCTTGCTCATCCCACTGAAACGGCACATTGAAGGTATTTGAGTATGAAAGAATGCCAAGAATGGCTATGAGGATAAGGTGGATAAAAGGTCTGTTAAGCCAGTTCATATCTCCTCATCGTAATTCGTAATGAGGATGCTATAGCCTTCTTCTGCAAGCACCTGTGCATTTCTCAATGCCCTGTGCTTTGTCTGAAACTTTCCAACCCTTACCCTGTAGTGTTTCTGTCCCTCAATGGTAGCTGTAGTTATATATACGCCTTTGTATTTAAGCTCAAGGCTATCCTTAAGTCTCGAGGCGTTTTCTTCGTCCTTAAAAGAGCCTACCTGTATGGTATAAGGTCCTTCTTTGGCTGTAAAGGATTTGGAAAACCCGACCTGTTTTATATAGCCTGAGTCCCTTCCAATGTATTCGACCTTGATCTTTCCTGTGCCAGTGCCAATGAGACCGATTGCCTTTGCCGCTGAATAAGAAAGGTCTATGTCCCTTCCAGAGACAAATGGCCCTCTGTCGTTAACCGTAACATCAACGGACATGCTGTTTGAGACATTCGTTATCCTCAGCCTTGTGCCAAAAGGAAGGGATTTGTGGGCACATGTCATGCTGTACATATCATAAGTCTCACCTGATGCAGTGAGCTTTCCATGAAAACCAGGGCCATACCATGATGCCACTGCATAGCCTGCCTTTTCTTTGCCATCGTATCTGACTCCTCCGCAAGCAGTCATAAGGGAAAGGAATAGCATAAGGCAGAAGGTAAGAGTGCCTCTAAAGGATATATCTGCTGAGGTCTTCATCCTTTACTATCTCGCTCAACTTGAGCTTCACATACTGTCTGTTTATAATGAGTTTTCCGTTTTTTCTTTCGGGTGCATCGAAAAGCACATCTTCGAGGAGCTTTTCTAAGACTGTGTGAAGCCTTCTTGCACCTATGTTTTCTGTTTTTTCATTGACAGTTGCCGCAATGCCTGCAATCTCATCTATAGCATCCTCCTCGAATATTATGGATATGGCTTCTGTAGAAAGAAGTGCAGTGTATTGCTTTATAAGTGCATTCGAGGGCTCTGTAAGGATTCTTATAAACTCTTCTTTTCCGAGGTGGCTAAGCTCTACCCTTATGGGAAATCTTCCCTGAAGCTCAGGGATAAGGTCAGAGGGCTTGACTGCATGAAATGCACCTGCCGCAATAAAAAGTATATGCTCTGTTTTAACGGGCCCGTATTTAGTCGAGACAGTCGAACCCTCCACGATAGGCAGAAGGTCTCTCTGAACTCCCTCTCTCGAGACATCGGGGCCATAGGTTGCCCCCCTGCTTGCAATCTTATCTATCTCATCGATGAAGACTATTCCAAGCTGTTCTGCTTTTTCTATTGCCTCCTTAGAGACCTTATCCATATCTATGAGCTTATTAGCCTCTTCTTCCGTAAGCATCGATAGTGCTTCTGGAACCTTTGCCTTTTTTCTTTTTGCCTTCTCGGGAAGAAAGTTCCCGAGCATCTCCTTGAGGTTTATCTCGAGCTCCTCGAGCCCGACATTCGAGACGACCCCAAATGGCATCATCTTTTCGCGAACCTCTATGTCGACATATCTCTGGTCTAACTTACCTTCCCTTAGCTGTGTTCTTAACTTCTCACGGGTGTCTTTATATTTTTCCCTTTCCTCATCCGTAACAGGAATCCCCCTTGTGCCTCTGGGCTGTGGAAGGAGAAGGTCAAGGAGTCTTTCCTCTGCATGCATAGTGGCTTTTTCATGGACCTTCCCGAGGTGCTCTGCCTTAACCATATTTATGGATGTCTCTGTGATGTCCCTTACTATGGACTCCACATCTCTTCCTACATAGCCAACCTCTGTGAACTTCGATGCCTCCACCTTGACAAATGGTGCATTGGCAAGCCTTGCAAGCCTTCTTGCTATTTCTGTTTTCCCGACCCCTGTTGGGCCTATCATTATGATGTTCTTTGGCAGAACCTCGTCTTTGATGTCAGGGGAAAGCCTCTGCCTTCTCCATCTGTTTCTCAAGGCTATTGCAACTGCCTTTTTAGCATTCTGCTGGCCGATTATGTATTTGTCAAGCTCCTCTACTGTCTTTCTTGGCGTAAGCTCATCCATCGAGTTCCTCTAATGTTATAATGTCATTTGTATATACACAAATGCCTGATGCTATCTTCATCGCCTTTTCCACTATGTCTTTGACAGGAAGGTTGGTGTTCTCTATGAGGGCTTTTGCCGCAGACTGTGCAAATGGTCCTCCTGAGCCTATTGCGGCAATACCGTCTTCTGGCTCTATGACATCTCCTGTGCCTGATATGATGAATGTATGCTCTTTGTCTGCGATTATAAGGAGTGCCTCGAGCCTTCTTAGAATCTTATCGGTTCTCCAGTCCTTTGCAAGCTCCACTGCGGCCCTTGTGATGTTTCCTCTTAATGCTTCGACCTTTGCCTCGAATTTCTCAAATAGCGTGAATGCATCGGCAGTTGCACCTGAAAACCCAGCAAGAATCTTATCTCCAAACATCTTTCTTGTCTTTTTCGCATTGTGCTTTAACACAGTGTTTCCCATCGAGACCTGTCCGTCTCCTGCTAAAGCAACCTGCCCGCCACGCCTCACGCAAAGAATAGTTGTTCCTCTAAACACCCTTTTGGGTCCTCCGCTTTTAATTAGCTTATTTAATATAATATAGCATAAGTGCTTTCCTTTGCCACTATTATTTAAATGGGATTCTTTGGTATAATAAAAATCGAATCCGAACCCGATTAAAAGGAGCTTTCATGCAAAACAAGGTTTATCTTATAGATGTTACAAACAGGGATGGTGTGCAGACATCGAGAATACTTCTTCCAAAGCTCTCAAAGACCATGCTTAACATCTACCTCGATGACATGGGGATTTATCAGAGCGAGGTAGGGTTTCCAACGCTTAAGCATGAGGTCAACTATATAAATGCAAATCTTGCCCTTGTAAAGGCAGGCGGAATAAAGAGACTTCATCTTGAGGGCTGGTGCAGGGCAATCCCCGAGGATGTAAGGCTTTCGTTTAAGAACTGTCCTGAGCTAAGGCATCTTAATATCTCCATATCCACATCCGAGATTATGATAAAGGGAAAATTCGCAGGGAAAAAGACATGGAAGGACATCCTCGATACATCCATAGAGGCAGTAAAGACAGCTAAGGAGTTAGGTGCCCAGACAGTGGGACTTAATGCAGAGGATGGCTCAAGAACAGAGCTTGACAGACTCATCGAGTTTGCCATTGCAGGGAAGGAAGCTGGTGCAGACCGCATCAGATACTGTGACACCCTTGGTACAGACGACCCGATAACCATATACGAAAGGATAAAGGCACTTGCCTATGCAACGAAGATTCCACTTGAGATGCACTGCCACAACGACCTTGGAATGGCAGAGGCAGTCTCTGTAGCAGGTGCGCAGGGCGCAATAGAGGCAGGTGTTGACTCTTACATAAACACTACTATAAACGGATATGGAGAAAGATGTGGAAACTGCGACATGGTCTCAACTATCCTTGCACTTAAGTTCTCTCATGGCTTAAGCAAAAAGGTGCATCTCGACGAATGTGTAGACCTCAAAAAGTCATGGAAGATAGCCCGCTATGCATCATACGCATTTGGACTTCCGATACCGATAAACCAGCCCGGCATTGGTGCAAATGCATTTGCCCATGAATCGGGTATACATGCAGACGGAGCACTGAAGGACAGGCGCAATTACGAGCTTTATGACCCAGAGGATGTTGGAAGAGGAGAGCCTGAGCTTCTTGAGACAGGTAGGGTCATAACCACAGGAGAGTATGGAGGTATAAAGGGCTTCAGGCATGTCTATGACAAATTGGGCATCCACTTTCATACAGACGAGGAGGCAAGGAATATCCTCGAGCTTGCCCAGTATGCAAACCTCCACACGCAGAAGCCTTTAACAGACGATGAGCTCAGGTTTATTGCAACTTACCCTGAAGTGGCAAGACTGGCAATGACTGTGAATCCCTGAATGTATAAAATCACATTAATCCCAGGGGATGGCGTAGGACCAGAAATCACCAATGCCACAAGGCGTGTGCTCGATGTAACTGGGGTCCCTATCGACTGGCAGGTGCATGAGGCAGGTAGTGAGGCGTTTAAGAGGCATGGCACAGCCCTTCCCGAATCCGTTATAGCTTCCATCAGGGAAAACAAGGTTGCCCTCAAAGGGCCTGTTACAACGCCAGTGGGAAAAGGCTTTAGAAGCATTAATGTTACCCTGAGGCAGACACTTGACCTTTACTCCTGCCTAAGACCTTGCAGGAGCTTTAAGGGAGCAAAAACGCGGTATGAAAATATAGACCTCGTAATCGTAAGGGAAAACACAGAAGACCTTTATGCAGGCATAGAGTTTGAAAAAGGCTCAAGCAACGCTTTAAACCTTATAGAATTTATAGAAGAGTGGACAGGTAAAAAGATAAGGGAGGACTCTGGAATAAGCATAAAGCCAATCTCGGTCTATGGCACAGAGAGAATCGTGAGGTTTGCATTCGAATATGCAAGGAAAAACAAAAGGAAAAAGGTAACTGCCGTTCACAAGGCAAATATAATGAAATACTCGGATGGTCTTTTCCTCGAGGTCTCAAGAGAAGTGGCAAAGAGATATACGGATATAGAGTTCGAAGACAGGATTGTAGATAACATGTGCATGCAGTTGGTTTCTAAGCCTGAGCTTTACGATGTCTTAGTGCTTCCCAATCTTTATGGAGACATCGTCTCTGACCTTGCCGCAGGGCTTATTGGAGGACTTGGGCTTGCCCCGGGTGCAAATATCGGTGATGACATAGCAGTATTCGAGCCAACACACGGAAGTGCGCCAAAATATAAGGGCTTGAACAAGATGAATCCATTTGCTATGATGCTATCAGGAGCTATGATGTTAAAACACATTGGTGAAAGAGATTCGGGAGAAAGGCTTGAGTCTGCCATTGCATCGGTTATCAGAGAGGGCAGGTCCCTTACATATGACATGTTGCCCACACCAGATGACCCAACTGCAGTAGGCACATCCGATGTGGCAGATGCAGTTATAGAGAAATTAAAAAGCTGATATGGAGCCGCCCAGTTTAATAAACCTTTTGATTATTATTTTGTCCCTTCTGGCAATTGCTATACTTTCAAGTGCAGAGGCATCCATTATTGCCTTTAACAAGCTCAGGCTTAGAAGCCTCATAGAAAAAGGCAGTAGCAGTGCAAAGGCACTTGAGAGAATCCTCGAAAGGCACGACAAGCTCTTTAGTGCAGTCATACTTTCTGGAAACCTCTTTACGATCCTTGCCACATCCATAGGCACTGCAATGGCAGTAAACATGCTCGGAAAAGACTATGGCATAGTGACTGCAACCGCGATTCTGACCTTTCTTACAGTTGTATTCGGAGAGCTTGCGCCAAAGACATTTGCTGTTACCCATTCAGAGAAGGTAGCCCTCAGCTTTGCAAAGCCCCTTGAGCTTTATATTAAATTAATATCTCCCCTTATATGGATATTTAATGCCTCTTCAAACCTTCTCCTTAAGGTCTGCAAGGTGAAGGAAAGGCCATTTGCACCATCCATTACAGAGGAGGAGATTAAGACGATTCTTAAGATAGGAAAGGAAGAAGGTGCCATAGAGGAAGAGGAAAGAAAGATGCTTCACCGAGTATTCGAATTCGGAGACAAGATGGCATCCGAGGTCATGGTCCCAAGAACAGAGATAATCGCTATTTCCGAGCATGCAACTGCAAAGGATGCCCTGCAGTTGGTCTCGGAGCAGGGCTACTCCAGGTACCCTGTGATAAAAGACACCATTGACAACATAACAGGCATCCTCTATGTGAAAGACATACTTATAAAGATGTCCGAGGCAGAGATAAACGGTATGCTGATAACGGACCTCATGAGGGAGGCATACTATATACCGGAAAACAAGATGGTCTCGGAGCTTTTGGATGAGATGCAGAAAAAGAAATTTCAGATAGCGATTGTCGTTGACGAATACGGCGGCACTGCCGGGCTCATCACACTCGAAGATATAATAGAGGAAATCGTTGGCGGGCTTCAGGATGAGTTTGAGGCATTAGAGGCAGTAAAGGACATAGAGATAATAGATGAAAGGACATTTATCGTTACAGGTCAGACAAGCCTCGATGAGGTTAATGAGCTTGTAGGAGCAGAGCTCAAAAGCGAGGAGTTCCATACAATTGGCGGATTTGTCTTTGGCCTCTTTGGAAGGCTTCCTCATGTCGGCGAGCAGGTGAGGTTTCATAACCTGAGATTCCTCATCTTAGACATGGAAGACAAGAAGATTGCAAAACTCAGAATCACAAGGCTTTAGGGCACATGAAAGGGAGATATTAAAAGATGGGTGAGTTTTGCCAGTATCAGCCTCTTACAAGATGGGAGAAGGTTACTGTGGTGCTTTATAGGGCAGGAATAGCTATGTCATGCCTGATTGCCATTGGTGTCTCTTTTATGCTTCTAAAGCCCTCTTATTTCAAGTCGCCTCTTTTGCCAATCATAATGTTAGGCCTGCTTTATATGTCTACAGGCATGAGTGTGCTTTCCATACACCTTTATGTAAGGAAATATAAGGAGACACTGAAAATCCTCTACAGTATCTCAGCACTTTCAGGTGCAGTGCTTTTCATTTTAAGCAAAGGGGATGTCTTATGGCTATTAGCCACTCCATATGGCCCACTTTTTCTTATCCCGCTTTCGTGCTGTCTGGGATTTATTACCGCAAAAGAGGCATTTTGTTTTAAGCTCTATGAAGGCTATATCTTGGCACTCATCATGCCTTTTTATCTTATAATGCTTTCACTCAGGGGGCTAAGAGGTATAGTTCCTTTTTATGGTTTTCTTGCCATAGCCTTTCTGCTTTTACTTTTTACCCTTAGAAAGGTCTTCATGCCCCTTCATTGTGATATTGGGGATAAAACAGCGTATCAGTAGGGACTTGCCCTAAGCCTGCTTACTTTAGGTGAAGCGCATCTGCGATGTCCTTCATACTCCCTTCAGCATAGGACATTTCTAAATTGGCTTGACACAGTAAGAGTTCTGGCCTTGACAGAGGGTTTATTTTTTGATAGATTTCTCTTAAGGAGGTGAGAACTTTCTTTTTATTTAGATTTTCTGAAAGAAACAATATGGCATAGAAATATTCTATTGCCATGAAAAGGAGGTAAATTATGTGGAGAAGTTTAGCTTTGGTATTTGTTTTAGTGGCATTCCTGCTGGCACCTATGGGAGTAGCCCAGTCTGCTCAGCGGGCAAACCCTGACCTGCTTGTAACCCCAGAGATAGTAGAAAAGAACATTACAAAACCTGGCTGGGTGGTTGTTGACTGTAGAGATGAAAAGGCCTACACCGCTGGTCATATCGGGGGAGCAATAAGCCTCGGTGGACCATGTGAAAAAGTTCTGAGAGATCCAACCGCAAGGGTAAAGAAGACAGCAGACATTGAGAAGCTACTGGGTAGTGCCGGCATAAGTGAAGATAAGCATGTGGTTGTTTATTCCGATGCCAAAGGCATAACCTCTGCGTCAGTTGCATTCTGGATACTTGAGTATCTTGGTCACAAAAATGTGCATTTCATGAATGGTGGTATTGAGTCATGGCAGGCAGAAGGAAAGCCTCTTGATACAGTGGAGACTAAACTTCCTGCTGCAACATACAGGGCAAAGGTTGTAAAAAACAGGATTGCTACCAGTTCTGAGATGGTAAAGATAGCAAGGGGTCAGCTCAAGAATGTGAATGTGATTGATTCAAGGACAGAGAAGGAAAATAAGGGTGCTGATATAAGGGCACTCAGAGGCGGCTATATCCCGAATACCACGATTAATGTATCACATACAGAGACTTATGACAAAAAGACAGGCAAGATTCTTCCGATGGACGAGCTTGAAAGACTCTTTGGAAAACTCAACAAGAACAAAAGAACAATAGGATACTGCCAGACAGGAACCCGCTCTACCCTTACTTATCTTGAGTTAAGGCTGATGGGCTTTAAGGACCCTGCCAATTATGATGACTCATGGATAGTCTATGGAAGCAATGTAAATTACCCTGTTGCGAATGAAAACTGGTATGACTTTGTGAAGGTAAACAAGGCACTAAAGGCTATTGAAGAGCTGGAAAAGATGCTGGAGGAGAAAAAATAAACTGAATATAACCAAAGGAACCATGCACCCCGAAAGGTCCCTGCCTTTCGGGGTACCCCTTCCATCTTTAAGAAAAGAATATAGGGACACAGAGCTTGTCTAAAAACCCCATTTTTTGTCACCCTGAACTTGTTTCAGGGTCTCAGTAAATCATTGATTTTTTAGATTCTGAAATAAATTCAGAATGACACTTAACTGAGATTGCTTCGGCAGAGCCTCGCAATGACATGAAAGCGGATGGATTCCTGACAAGCAGGAATGACGGGATGTGGAAATGGACATAGTGAAACATTTCAGGTGAAACATTTCAGGTGAAATACTTCATCTTGACTCCTTTATCTCCTTTTGGTTTAAGCTATGACTGGTGACATATGAGCAAAAAGATTTCTGATGAAAAAGGCTGAGGTTCAAGGATTTTACGCAATTCTCATGGATAAGGCAATTTGAACAAAATGAAAAAGATTGAACGCTCTAACGATAAAAATGAAGATAATTCAAGCACTTAGGGAATTCAAATTGAACCTATAAAAAAGGGAGATGGCAACGATTTTTGAAAGGTTCGGCATATCATTAATCAACTACTGTTATATGCTAAAATCTTAAATGGCACTCTTTGATGTAGTCTTTCCATATAATCTTTCTCCACTTACCTATAAGGGCAATGAAGGGCTGATGCCTGGAATGCTCGTTAATGCAGAGATTAAAAAGACGATTAAAACTGGAATTATCCTCAGAGAATCTCTAAAAAAACCAGAAGGAAGGATAAAAGATATTGAATCCTCTGTAGGAGATGCGCCGATTTTTACCGATGGAATGCTCAAGCTCATATCATGGATGTCCGATTATTATCTTGTAACCGAGGGGATTGTGCTTAAGGAAATGTGGGGGGCTACGGATTTCAAAGGGCTCATCGAGCCTTTAAGCAGAGAGATAAAGAAGAAGTATTATAAGACATTTCTTATTCATGCACCTGAAAGACACACTGAGATGTCCATCTTAAAAAACCTTATCTCCCTGCACAGAAATATCATAATCCTCTCACCTGAGATTGCCTATGTAAAACATATCTCAAAGGCAATCAGGGATATTGCAGGCGAGAGGCTCTGTAGCATTCATAGCGGTATCACAAAAGCCATGAGGCAGAAAGCCATTGGAAGGCTTCTTCGAGGTGAGTCCGATATTGTCATTGGAATCCGCTCTGCCATATTTGCACCCTTAGGGGAGGTATCGGTTATAGTGGTTGTCAAAGAAGAAAGCCCTTCCTATAAGAAGGAAGATGGTTTGAGATACCACACAAGGGATGTGGCTATAATGCGGGGCTACTTTGAAGGCGCATCCGTAGTTCTTTCATCGACTTGTCCTTCTGTGGAGTCTCTGTATAATGCGGGGATTGGCAAATACACATTGATTAAGCCTCCTTCTGTCTTAAAAAAACCCTCTGTGAAGGTCATTGATATGAGGACATCTCAAAAAACGAGCCCCTACATCTCAAAGGGTCTTTTTGACAGAACGCTCCTTAATATTAAGGAAAATAACAAAACGGCATTTCTCATAAACAGGAAGGGCTATTCAGTGTTAATCTGCGAGGACTGCGGTTATATAGAGACATGCAAGGACTGCCAAATTCCCCTTGTATTTTATAAAAGCGACAAGACCCTCAGGTGCCATTACTGCGGATTTAAAAAGACCGCAGGTGGTGCATGCACAAGGTGTAATGGTTCGAAGCTCAGGATGGTCGGTGCAGGCATTGAGAAAATAGAAGAGGATGTAAGGGATATCCTTAAGACAGAGCCTCTCAGGCTTCAGGCAGGTAGAAGAAAGAGCGTCCCTATCATCTCCGAGGGGCAGATGATTGTTGGCACGAGGCTGATTGCAAGAATGCCTGAGCTTAAGGGAAGGCTCTCGCTCATAGGAGTGCTTAATGGAGATTCCTATCTACAGGCACCTGATTTTAGGGCAGTTGAAAGGGCATTTCAGGAACTCATCCATCTAACGGAAAACCTGACATCTGATGGACATCTCATCATCCAGACCCGCATGCCTCATAATCCTCTTTTTAAATATATAAAAAATTACGATTTCGAGAAATTCCTTAAGGATGAGCTTTCAATCAGAAGGACCCTCAGGTATCCCCCTTTCTCCAAGATGGCACTTATCACCTCTGATAAGCCATCGGAAATCTCGGATTTTAAATCTCGGATTTTAAATCTCGAATCCTCTTTAGAGGTGCTTGGCCCTGTTAAGGCACATCATAAAAAAGGCAGATATGTATGGAAGATGCTCATTAAAGCGATAGGAAGAGAAGACCTCAGAAAGGGGTTACGAGCCATCGGGGCATCGAATAAGGGGGTAACGATAGACATAGACCCTATATCATTTTAGGATGTTTCTTTTTTGCAAGGATTGTCTTTACTGCCACGATGTCTTTTTTAATCTGTCCTTTAAGGTCAATGTGGTCGGCAAATGTTTTTTCATCCCTTATTCGGTCTATGAAATAAACCATGAGGGTTTTTCCGATTATGTCCTCTGAGAAATCAAAGATATGAACCTCATAGCTTGCCGCTACACCTGAAAATGTTGGGTTTCTTCCTATGTTCATAACTCCTTCATACTGTCTTTTGTCAACCCTGACTTTTACGGCATAAACACCTTCTTTTGGAGTAAGCTCATTTAGAGGCAGGATGTTTGCAGTTGGTGTGTCAAGGAGTCTTTTGCCTCTGCCAGCACCCTTTATAACGGTTCCCATGAGCATATAAGGTCTTCCTAAGAAAAGCGATGCCTCGCAGACCCTTCCCCTTCCTATGAGGCTTCTTATTCTGCTACTGCTTGCAACATCTCCATAGAGCCTTGCGTTTCTTATGACCCTTACGGTAAATCCGTATTTTCTTCCCTGCCTCCTTAGGAGCGAGGTTGTGCCTTTTTTGCCTTTTCCAAAGGAATAATTATGTCCGACTATTACTTCCCTTACACCAATCTTATCCACAAGAACATCTTTTATAAAGTCATGAGCAGGGATGCTTGCAAAATCCTTTGTGAACTTTACGAAACAAAGCACATCCAGACCTAAATGTGCCATGAGCCTAATCTTTTCATCAGACGGTGAAAGTGTCCTTACGCCCCTTTCAGGGTAAAGAACCTTTGAGGGATGTGGCTCAAATGTGATTGCAAAGGATGTGCCTTTTATTTTTTTGGCACTTGTAATAACGCTATTTAGTATCTTTTGATGCCCAAGGTGAATGCCATCGAAGTTTCCAATCGTAAGGACGACATTTTTGTATTTTTTCTTTTCTAATTGCCCAAGGTCAACTATATCCATTCAATCTATGCCTTTCTTTAATAATCTCAGTTCCGTATATATGTCTTTTACCTGAATCCTTGTCTTATCGAGGGTTCCGCTATTGTCAATTGCGAAGTCAGCTTTTTTTATTTTCTCCTTTATTGGCATCTGTGAGGAAAGCCTCTTGATAGCCTCTTTTGTCTTTATACCTGATAAGGCAAGCCTTTCTATGGCAGTCGTTTCATTTGTATAAACAACAACTGTCTTATAAAACCTATCTTCATATCCTCTTTCAAAGACAACCGGTGCCTCGACAATGGCAATGCCCTTTCTGCCCTTAGTAAGCAGGTCTATCTCTTTAAATACAAGCGGATGAAGGATATCCTCGACCTTATGCCTGAGCACAGTGTCTTTAAATATCATATCAGAGACCTTTGCCTTAATGAGTCTGCCATCGGTATCAAATACCTTTTCTCCGAGCATTTCTCTTATTTTTTTTAGAACACTTTTTTTCTTTAGCAGCTTTTTTACGATTGAATCTGCACTGATTGTGAGTGCGCCCTCTCTGTGAAACATCTGAAGCACAGTGGATTTACCCATCCCATAGTTTCCTGTAAGTCCAATAAGAAGCACATGATATTATATCAGAGACTCGCTCAGAGGAGGTTAGGGGGCGTGTATCTCCTGTTTCTTTACTCCGGCTTCATCTGTGGGAATAATATCACATCCCTTATGGAGGGTGAGTTTGTAAGGAGCATTACCAGTCTATCTATGCCTATGCCTTCGCCTGCGGCAGGTGGCATGCCATATTCCAATGCCTTAAGGAAATCCTCATCCATCCAATGTGCCTCTTCATCTCCTTTTTCTTTTGCGGACATCTGTTCCTGAAACCTCTGTCTCTGGTCAGTAGGGTCATTTAGCTCTGAGAAGGCATTTGCCATCTCCCTTCCTGTTATGAATAGCTCGAATCTCTCAACCAGAGATGGATTCTCTGGCTTTCTCTTTGCAAGGGGTGAAAGCTCTACAGGGTAATCGGTTATGAATATTGGTTGTATTAGCTCAGGCTCTACTTTTTCTTTGAAAATCTCGTCTATAACCTTGCCCAAAGATGCACCTTCCTTAATCTCTATGCCCTGTTCCTTTGCCCATCTAAGTGCCTTTTCATGGCTTTCAAGCATCTCTAAGGGGATGCCTTTCGTCTTCATTGCCTCAAGCAGGGGGACTCTGGGCCACGGAGGGCTAAGGTCTATCGTGTGCTCTCCGTATGGAAGCCTGAGCGTTCCTAATGTTTTCTTTGCAGTATAGGTTATCAGCTCTTCTGTAAATGACATGAGGAAATTATAGTCCTTGTAAGCTATATAGAATTCGAGCATGGAAAATTCGGGATTGTGCTTTGTTGAGATTCCTTCGTTTCTGAAATTCTTATTAAGCTCATAGACCTTTTCGTAACCTCCTACGAGTAGCCTCTTAAGATAAAGCTCAGGTGCAATTCTGAGATATAAATCCATGCCCAATGCTATGTGATGGGTTCTAAAGGGCTTTGCAACCGCTCCTCCTGGAATGGGATGCATCATTGGTGTCTCAACCTCTACGAATCCATTTGACTCAAGGAAATCCCTGATTGCCTTTATAATCGAACTTCTTTTTCTAAAGGTCTCTTTAACCTCGGGGTTTACTATGAGGTCAACATATCTCTGTCTATAGCGAATCTCTATATCCTTAAGCCCATGCCATTTCTCAGGAAGTGGCATAAGGGATTTTGAAAGCAGGCAGAGGTCATTTGCCTCGACCGTAAGCTCATTGGTCTTAGTTCTAAAGAGCCTTCCCTTAAGCCCTATAATGTCTCCTATGTCTAACTTTTTCAGCATGCCCCATTTTTCTTTAAGGATGTCTTTTTTGAAATAAGCCTGTATCTTTCCAGTTGAATCCTGAATGTGGCAGAAAGCGGCTTTTCCAAAATCCCTCATGGCAACGATTCTGCCTGCCATGGAGCATTGCACGCTCTCTGACTCAAGGGTCTCCTTTGATGATGTGCTATATTTGCCCATGAGCAGGGAGGCATAATCCCTAACATCAAATGGCTCTCCAAAGGGCTTTAGACCAAGCTCTTTAAGCTCATTGAGCTTTTTTATTCTGCTTTGTATTAGCTCGTTAGTTTCTTCTGCCATAGAATTGCGATTATAAAGACTGCTTCGATTTTAGTCAACCATATGAATTGCCTTATGAGGAAAAGGGTTCACATCGTATAAAAATCGTTGCCATCTCCTTTTTTTATAGGTTCAAGTTGAATTCCCTAAGTGCTTGAATTATCTTCATTTTTATCGTTAGAGCGTTCAATCTTTTTCATTTTGTTCAAATA
>JACQZC010000048.1 GCA_016207905.1 Nitrospirota bacterium
AGTTGCAAGAAGACTGCTTCAGGTAGCGTATTGGGTTTGGAGGGAAAGACGTCCGTATGAAGTGGCTGCCCTGTTTTCTGTCTAGCCGAAAGGGCTCTTAGAATGATTAGGAGGGCCGCTTCTGCCGTAAGGTAACATGCGCCTGAGAGCGCGGATAGATGACTGGCTTTTAAGCCAAGCGGACGGAATTGCTTCTTAACTATTAAAAGGAGGTTGCTTTTTCTTTTTCATAGATGACACATAAAGAATCTCTATGGGCATTTGGCTACGGATTACGGTCATATGTCCACTAAGATGCCTGCTGTGTTAAAATGTTATAACCATATGGAAGAGATAGGTGTCGTAAAAAGCATCGAGGGGCAGTTTGCAAATGTAGTTGTTGTAAGAAGGGGCATATGCGAAAAATGCACTCAGGGCACATGCCATCTGACTGATGAGGGCGCAGAGATTTATGCCCTCAATGGTGTCAAGGCAGAGGTTGGACAAAAGGTAAGAGTTGTTCTTCAGCCCTACACTTATCTGAAAGGCTCTTTGATTGTCTATGGCATCCCTGCTCTGGCACTCGTAATAGGAGCAGTTTTGGGTAAGGAGGTCTTTGCCCGATACCTCTCCTCCATGGAGCCTGACACTGTATCTGCAATATTTGCCTTTGGCTTATTTGGTCTTTCGTTTCTTTTAGTAAAGCTCTGGAGCAGAATCGCAGAAAAAAAGGTAGAATATAGACCTGTAATCAAGGAGATATTAAAGAATTAAAATTTAAGATAAAGGGGGTTTTATGCCATTTGAAGTAGGAAGCATTCGAAATGTAGCAGTAATAGGTCATGGAGGTGCAGGAAAGACCTCGCTTACAGAGGCAATGCTTTATGACGCAGGTGCAATAGAAAGGCTGGGCTCTGTAGAGGAAGGCACAACTGTGACAGACTATGAGCCCGAGGAAATACACAGAAAGATTACTATCACCTCGTCTTCAGCTTTTTTAAGCTGGCAAAACTTAAGGGTAAATGTTATCGATACTCCGGGACTTATAAATTTTATCGAGGATGCATTGGGCTCTCTCAGGGTGGCAGACGGTGCAGTTGTCATCGTAAGTGCGGTCTCTGGCGTTAAGGGCGAGACTGAAAAGCTCTGGAGGTATGCCGATGAATTCATGATACCGAGAGTTGTCTTTATAAATAAGCTCGACAAAGAAGCAGGAAACCTCGAAAGAACACTTGAAAGCATAAAAAAGGCATTTGGCACCGAACCTGTCCTTCTAACATTGCCCATTGGAGCAAAAGATAAATTAAAAGGAGTGGTTGACCTCATTAAGAAGAAGGCATACACACTGACAGGCAATAAGCTCGATGAGACAGACATTCCTCCTGATGTCTCCATATCTCTGGATGAGCAGAGGAAAAAGCTCATAGAGAGGTCTGCTGAGTCAGATGACAGTCTTTTAGAGAAATATCTCGAGTCAGGTAATCTGAGCAATGAGGAGGTCTTAACAGGGTTAAGGAAAGGCTCTCTCGAAAGGAAGTTCATACCAGTAGTATGTGGCTCTGCCCATAAAAACATAGCGGTTCACCAGCTTTTAGATGCCATCTCTCTTTGTCTTGCCTCACCTCAAGACATGGCAGAGATTACAGGCATAAAAGGCAAAAACCCGAAAAATGGCTCTGAGGTCATTAGAAAGCCAGACGAGAAAGAACCATTCTCGGCATATGTCTTTAAAACCATTGCAGACCCTTTTACAGGCAAGCTCTCTGTTTTCAGGGTCTTCTCGGGAACCCTAAAGGCGGATTCAAATGTCTTTAACGCAACATCAGGCGTAAAAGAGCGAATCGGACAGGTGTATCATCCATTCGGGAAAAAACAGATACCTGTTCAGTCCATTGGTCCCGGAGAAATAGCAGTCGTTGCAAAGCTCAAAGAGACAAACACAGGAGATACGCTCTCCGATGAGTCAAGCCAGATTGTCTTTGAAAAGGTCAAATTCCCTGAACCTATAATCTCTTATGCGATAGAGCCAAAAAGCAAAGGTGATGAGGACAAGGTAGGCACCGGCATGCAGAGGATGCTCGATGAAGACCCGATACTCAAGTTTCACAGAGACGAAGAGACAAAAGAGATGCTAATAAGCGGAATGGGACAGGTTCATCTCGAGGTTACATTAGAGAGACTTAAAAGAAAATTCGGTGTAGAAGTTCTTATGAAGTCTCCAAAAATACCTTATAGAGAGACTATCAAGGTACCTGCATCTGCACAGGGTAAATACAAAAAGCAGTCGGGTGGAAGAGGCCAGTATGGAGATTGCTGGATTAAGGTAGAGCCACTTCCAAGAGGCGCTGGCTTTGAATTCGTAGATAAGGTAGTCGGAGGTGCAATCCCAAGACAGTATATACCTGCTGTTGAAAAAGGCATTGTAGAGGCAATGCACGAGGGCATATTAGCAGGATACCCAGTGGTTGATGTCAGGGTGACACTTTATGATGGCACATACCACACTGTGGATTCATCAGAAATGGCATTTAAGATTGCAGGCTCATTTGCAATCAAGAAGGCATCGCAGGAGGCAAGGATTGTCCTTCTCGAGCCTATAATGAAGGTGGTGGTCGTAACCCCTGAGGACACACTTGGTGCTGTCATAGGTGATTTAAACTCAAAAAGGGGAAAGGTTCAGGGCATGGAGCAGACAGCAGGAAATCAGAAGGTCAGTCTACTTGTCCCAATGGCTGAGATGCTTACCTATGCAAACCAGCTACACAGCCTTACCTCTGGCAGAGGCACTTACTCTATGGAGTTTTCCCATTACGATGAAGTTCCATCTCATATCGCACAAAAGCTTATAGCTGAAAAACAGAAAAAGCAAGAAGAAAAATGAAAGGGATACGGATAATCTGCCTTGCTATGGCATTTCTTATCTCAACATCTATTACCTATGCTCAGATAGAGGCTGGAAGGCCTTCATATGTGAATGTAAAGGATGACCTTTTGAGCGTTGAACTCCTCGATGCCGAGTTTGGGGTAGTGATGGAAGAGATAGCTCAAAAAGCAGGCTTTAAGACCGACATTAACAGGGCTGTTTATATAATGAGACTAAGCACTTCATTTAATGACCTTGACATTCACAAAGGCATAGTAAGACTGCTTACGCTTATCAGTCAGAAAAACTACTCCATCTACTACGATGAAAAAGGCAGAATCAGTAAGATTGAGGTCAGGGCAGGCGGGGAGGCAGGTCCAAAAAAACAAACTGTAATTCCAGCAAAGCAATTGCCTTCTCAATTCCCTGTTGAGCGACCAATTATATCTCCTCCCTTAATCAGGGAGCTAACTCCTGAGGAGCAGGAGGCAGTACAGGAGATGATGGATGAGCCATACCCATATATACCTCCAAAAGAACCGCCGGTTTATATACCGAAGAAGAAAGAGTGAACAATGATGCAGATTAAGGCACAGGCAAAAAATGTAAATCCAAATAAGTTGCCTTTTTTGCAAGCCCAAGTTTTACAGAAAATTTATATGGATTTGCATGAACAAAAACACACCACCATAGAGGACTTATCAGAGCTTACCGGTTATCCCAAGGAGAGTAAAATTTTAGCTGATGCAATCCAGTCACTCATTGAAAAGGGCTTTTTAGAAGGTGACTTGTTTATAGGTTTCGGATTACCTGAACAATGTATAGATTTGTTTTCAAAGATTGTTAAAAGAAATGATTATAGGCATAAAAACTATTCAGATGAAATCTTAACTTTCTTCCATGATAAAAACATCTCATTAAGACTCTTTAACTTTGATGAGCAAACTATTAGTGAATTAAATAAATATGGTATTGTGCATCGCTGGTACAATTATTTAGAAGAATTCCCCTACACTCTTATTGAAGATAAGATTAAGGAATATCAAATAAAACCCAGTTCACTTGTTATAGACCCTTTTGTGGGTAGTGGAACTACTTTAGTTTCAGCTAACATGTTTAGATGTAATGCTATTGGTTTTGACACTAACCCCTTAATGGTTTTTATTTCAACAGTTAAGACAACATGGGAAATTGATTTAACACATCTCAAAAAAGAGGTTTATAAAGTAGGTAGGGAGTTTTTAGAAAACATTAAAGATTATGATAAATTACACCTTAAAAAAGGCTTCATTGGACTTATGCCTAAAAAAGAATTGAATCAATGGTTGAGTCCAACGCTACAAAAGGAAGTTAATTTACTTAAAAATATTATAGACGAAGTTGAGAGCCCAAAAATCAGAAATGCTTTACTTTTGGCATTAGCAAAATCTTGTTTTGATGCATCATATGTTTCATTATGCCCGGGAACTACATTTTATCCCTTCAGGGAGAAAGAAGAATTTTGGGATCTTTTTATCCAGAAAATAATACAGGTTTATGATGATTTAAAGGCTATCCAAAGGCATAATCATTATGGGACATCAACCCTGATAAATGACACTTGTTTGAATGCAGACAAATATATTAAGCCGAAATCCATTGATTTTATTATTACATCTCCGCCTTACCCAAATGACCTAGAATATACCCGCCAAACTCGGCTTGAGCTATACCTACTTGATTTTGTAAAAAACATGGGAGAGGTGCAACAAATCAAAAGAAAGATGGTCAAGGGAAGCACCAAGCTAATTTTCAAAGAAAGTAATTCAGAGGTGTTTGCATCTAAATTTAATGAGGTTAAAATAGTCTCCGACAGAATCTATGAACAGACTAAAGACAAAAATTGGGGCTTTGATTATCCGAGAATGGTGCGGGAATATTTTGGTGATATGTATTTATGCCTGAGAAATTTTTATAGCTTGATGAAAAAAGATGCCCATTTCCTTTTGGTTGTAGGAGACCAGACTGTGAAGGGTGTTTATATTCCTGTTTGCGATGTTTTAATAAAGATGGCGGAAGAAATCGGTTACAAAAACTGCCGAAAGGAGCTTTTCAGGATGCGTAGAAGCACAGGTCATAGTATCCTACTGCCTGAAGAAATTGTAATTATCCAAAAATGAATCCAAATGAAATATTTACATATCCCCTTGAGTGCCGAACAGAAAAAGCAAAAAGTGCGGTTAAGCGATACTATTGCAGATTTTTAGAGAACAAATGCAATAAACAAAGCAGAACAATTGATTACCCCATGGGTGTTTGTTCTGTAAATTATAGTAAAAATAAGATTATTATCTGTCCACATAGGTATCTGGAGGATAATCTGGTTTTTATAGAGGTTTGTAAAAATGTATTTGGCAGCACCGATAATACGCTACTTTTCTCAGAGGTAAAACTGGATAATGTAGGCAGCTTTGATTTTGTATTGCGCCAGTTCAATGAGGAAGTGCAACACTTGGGGCTACGAAGGAGTTACCCTAAGTGTTTATGGAGAGACGATATAAGCAACTTAATTTGGAAGAGAGGGACAGGATAACGGAGTTGAAGGCAAGGGGTTTTAGCCTGAGG
>JACQZC010000049.1 GCA_016207905.1 Nitrospirota bacterium
CTTCCCCCGGAATACGATGAAGAGGTGGAAGTCAGACGCGTTAAACAAAGCGGCGAGATAATGTTTGACGGCAAAAACTACTATTTGACCGAGCTTCTGGCCGGGGAACGCGTAGGGCTGGTTGAGACCGATGAGGCTTGGCATGAGATACGATTTGGCTTGCACCCGATTGGAGTTCTTGATTTAAGAAACGGGAAGGTCAGACCCAAAGTAAGAAAAGTGTAACCCATGTCCATAGGTTAAAATGTAACCCACGTGAATGTTGAACACTGGGGGATTTAGAAAAAGGGGGCAAGGAGGGATTTATCGCCCTTTTCTCTGCCCTTCTCTTTATCTCACATCCCATACAAACAGAGGCAGTTACATATATATTTCAGAGGCTTGCATCTCTTTGTGCATTTTTCTATCTTCTTTCAATTGTTTTATATATTAAGTGGAGGATTGCCCCCTACAACCCCCTCCCTCGATGGGAGGGGGCGAGGGGGAGGGTGACATCTATACTACTTTACATTGCCAGCATCCTCTCAGCCATACTTGCCATGAAGACAAAGGAGAATGCATTTACCCTTCCAGTTGTCATAGCCCTTTATGAATTCTTCTTCTTTAAAGGCTCCTTAGGCAAGAGAGTTCTTTATCTTATTCCATTTCTTTTAACTATGCTTATTATTCCCATTACTCTTATAGGCATCGATAAGCCTGTTGGAGAGATAATAAGCGGGCTTGGAGATGTCACAGAAGGATATGGAGGAATATCAAGATGGGACTACCTTTTTACAGAGTTCAGAGTAATCACCACATATATAAGGCTTTTGTTTTTACCGATAAATCAGAATATTGGGTATGACTATCCAGTCTATCATTCGTTCTTTGACATTCAGGTGCTTTTGTCATTTCTATTGCTATTGTCTATATTTGGCTTTGCTATTTATCTTTATGTGAGGTCCATGTCTTCAACAGTATTGAAACTTATAGCTTTTGGAATATACTGGTTTTTTATAGCACTTTTAGTTGAATCAAGCATAATCCCGATTCCAATGGTAATTAACGAATATAGGGTTTATCTGCCATCTGTAGGTGGCTTTTTAGCATTCATTGCAGGAGCATTTCTATTTATGGAAAGGCTCAAAAGCAAAAAGATACAGACAGCTATATTAGCATTTTTGATTTTAACACCACTTGTGCTTTCATCTGCTACATATCTACGGAATGCTGTATGGGGAAGCGAGATAAGTTTATGGAAGGATGTGGTAAGGAAGTCTCCTAAAAAGGCAATGGCACATTATAATCTCGGCATTGTTTATTATGAGCAAGGCTTAATTGACAAAGCCATAGAGCAATATCAGATTGCCATAAGCTTGAAACCGGATTATGCAGAGGCATATAACAATCTTGGCCTTGTTTACTATGGAAAAGGCTTACCTGACAAAGCAATAGAACAATATCAAATTGCATTAAGACTGAAGCCGGATTATGCAGAGGCATATAACAATCTTGGTATGGCTTACGGAGTTAAAGGCTTAATTGACAAAGCCATAGAGCAATATCAGATTGCCATAAGCTTGAAACCGGATTATGCAGAGGCATATTATAATCTTGGCATTATTTATATTGATAGGGACTTAAATAAAGCACACAAAGAATTCAAAAAGGCATTACAAATAAACCCGGACTTCCATGAGGCACGAAAGTTTCTTGATTACTTAAATAAAATTTAAATCCAATTAGTAAAGAGGGTAGCAGATTACTCTGCCGCCCTCTTTAAGTTTACTTTTCTTATTTTCTCTGGTCGTGAGGCACCATTACAACATTAGATGTTGTTGAGCTATTCCCTGCATTATCAGTAACGACTACTGTAATCTCATATCTACGACCATCCAAATCATTTCCATTTCGCCATGCCTCTAAGGGAATCGTTGTATTAAACCCCTGAACTTTAGGTTCAATACTTCCATACTCATCAGTTACAGTAAAGACTACTTCCGCTACTCCTGATAGACTATCTTCTGCTCCACCGCCTATTGTTACATTCACGAGCTTATGATTTGGAGGCCATAAGATAGAAGGGTCTGCGGATAAGCTCACAACAGGTGGAGTTTTATCGAGCCTTACAGTAATGCTTTTTGGGGTCTCCCTGCTGAGCAGGGAAACTGCATAGGTTAATACTCCAATACTTTTTCCCATTACCCTCTGTAACATCTTACCCTCCTTAGACTTTGATTAGTTATCCACTGAATAGTTTCAAACATTTAACCATATCGCCCCCCTGAATTTCAAGTTTACTCTGTTAATGAATTGATAAGTTTTATAAATAGCTTTCTGAGGAGGAGTGTATAACGGGGTTTCTTATTCCAGAAAAAATCTATCTCTATTTCAGGGAAGAGCTCTCTTCTCATGCCTTTAGAGGCTTTCTGCTAAAATATACAAATGTGGTTTTTTGAGTCATATCCGGGCATGTTCGTTTCCCAGTCTGTCATCCATTCCATTGTTGCCCTGATTATAGTAGAAAGGTCATTTGAGATATGGAAGGTAGATGCGCCTCTTTTAAGGTTCAGATACAGGCTTTCCGTTATTGTCCTTCCAGTGTTCATGTTTCCGATTTTTCAGCTTATAAATCCTGAGAGAGGGTCTTTTTATTTCAGGCATGACACTGCAATATTCGATAGCCTCGGATGGTTTGAGCTAAAGATATGGGATGGTGTTACCGTAGGAATCGTATTCTTCTGCCTTGCCCTTGTCTTCACATCCACTTTAATGCTCCTTCAGGAGATAATACCTTTAATAAAAGATATTAAAAAGAAAAGGCGTAGCCATATGCATGAGGCAGAAGGGATTCGTGAAATCCTAAAAGAACTGATTAAGGACAAACAGGTTTCTCCTACGCCGTCTGTGCTTATTGTCTCAGAGGAAGACCCTGTGATATTTACCTCAGGTGCAAAAAATCCTGCTATTGTGCTTTCGGAGTCCATGATTGAAATGCTTGAGGAAAAAGAGCTTAGAAGTGCCATTGCACACGAGGTTGCACATATAATAAGAAGAAGCAACCTAACAACACTTTTTATCTTTGCAGTAAGACTTATCATGTTTTATAACCCGGTAAGCCTTCTTGTATTCAGGAGAATACTTCAGGATGACGAGCAGGTCTGCGACGACATCACAGTGTCCATGACAAAAGACCCTTATGCACTTGCCTCCACACTCAGGGTATTTTATCTAAAAAATGTAGGAGAGCTCTCTAAGATAAAGGCAATTAAAGAGTCTATCGAGTCTTCAAGTCATAACCTTCTTCTTGAGGAAAGAATAGAAAGGCTCGAATCCGCCGAGGCAGGCAGACACTATGCCTTTATGTGGGGTAGATATGCACTGACATTAATGACGATTATTGGAATAAATTACTATATAGTGTAGGAGATTAAATGTCGAGACTCAAAATGCTTCTTTTATTCCTGATTAACCTATCTATCTTAGTGCTGGCACTAAGGCTTCTAAGCTGGGTTCCGCTTGCCATAGAGGAAAACTCCGTAAGGAGATGGACGAGCAAGGAGGCTGTCATGGAAGAGATGAAGCTAAGAAAGCTCTTCATGCCTTCTTACTTCCCCCAGTATTTGAGATGGCCTCCATCGGAGATACTTGCTGGAAAAACTCCCTCTCCTTCGGTCCTGATGCATTTCAGTCACAATGAAACCAAAGAGATAGTCCTTGCAATCAGTCAGAGAGCCTTAGAAGGCAGAGAGCTTAAATCGAGAATCGAGCCATCGGTGATTAAAAAAGAAGAAATAGTCATGCTAAAAGGCAGACAGGCAAAGCTTTTACAGGGCTTGTGCCCTGATAGCAGAAAGCCCTGTAGCAAGCTCACATGGCAGGAAGGACAATACATCCTTACTGTTACAAGCAGAGACTCAATCGCAGAGACCATTAAGATAGCAGAAAGCATGCTCCAATGAATAAAATCTCACCGAGTGCGAGGGTTAGGGGTATTTTCGAGCATAATTAGGATATTTTTCCTACTTGAAATAGGAAGTTCTTCCAATTGTCCTTCAAGTCTCCTTTTGTTATCCTAAAATCAGGATGAAGGAAAACAGGGAAAGGAGGAAAGGCTTGAATAAAGCTGTAGTAACTTAGTAAACTTAAGAAAGGAGAACGAAGATGTTAGGACTAAAGAAAATAGGTGGCGAGACAGTAGGGAAAGGCAATTACTGGAACATCTCAACTGGAGAAAGGGTACACATGGATAGCGCGGGCATCCTTCCTGGAGACGAAAAAGCCCACTATTACAAACTTCCGCCTCTTGTGATGCTTTTAACAGCTCCAATAATTGGGCTTCTTTATGCAGTGTTTCTTCCATTCATAGGCATAGCAATGCTTATAGTCGTGGCAGGAAGAAGGCTGTTTGGAGGCTCAGCTGCTTTAAGAAAAGGAGCAACATTTAGCTGGAAGCCCAGTGAGGCATACTTAGCTGGAAAAAAGAAGAAAAACAGCACAGAGAAAACGGAGAAAAAGGAATGAAGTTTGACCGAAAAGAGGCCCCCTATACCATCACTTAGAGGGCCTCTTACAAACCTATTTGGCGGAGGATAAATGCAATATCGTTATATACTGTTTGCATTTCTCATATTTTTTTCTCTAATCTCCTCTGGAGACGCATATCAGCCTACAGAAGAGGTTCAGATATGTCTTAACTGCCATAATGACAAAAGTCTAAGCACTACATTTAAAAGCGGTGAGCGATTGTCTCTTTTTGTGGATGATCACAGCCTCAGAGACTCTGTTCATTCGGAACTGTCATGTTCGAACTGTCACAGCGATTTCTCGGTAGAAACCCATCCCCAAAGGGCATTTAAAACGGCAAGGAGCTATAAGGTCTCAGCCTCAAAGCTCTGCACTAACTGCCATGCCCCAAATAAAGGCATCCATGCAAAAATGCTCAATGCCGTCAAGGTGCTTGTATGCACAGATTGCCATGGTGCACATTCGGTAAAAAAGCCTACAAAGGAGAACTCCTGCATTAGCTGTCATAGATTCAGTCTGTCCATGACATTTGCAGATGGCAAGAGTATCTCCATCCATATAGATGAAGCGGACATTCAGAAATCCGTTCACAGCAAGCTTCGCTGTTATGACTGCCACTTTGGTTTTTCGGCAGAGGAGCATCCGGAAAGAAAGTTCAAGACCCGAAGAAACATTACCCTTCTTAACTCAGAAGGCTGTAGGCGCTGTCACTTCGACAAATACACAAAGACCCTCGAGAGCATTCACTATGACATCTTAAGTCAGGGCAACCTGAATGCGCCTGTGTGTGTGGACTGTCACGGTGGTCATTCCATATTCTCAGGCAGAAAGGAAAAACTCCTGAATGCAAGGAGATGCGAGAGGTGCCATTCAAAGATATACGAGGCATACTCCCAGAGCGTTCATGGAAGCGCTTTAGTTTCCGAGCACAATCAGGATGTCCCTGTATGCTCTGACTGTCATAGGGCACACGATATAATAGACCCAAGAACCGTTGACTTCCGCAACATGACCCCTGGGATGTGCGGAAACTGCCATGCAAACGAAGAGCTTATGTCCAAATACGGTCTTTCGACAGCAGTTCTTAAGTCTTATTTAGAGGATTTTCACGGAGTAACAGTAACATTTTATAGAAAGCAGAAAAACGCAGTCAGGCACATTGCAGTATGCACCGATTGCCATGGCATACACGATATTACAAAAACAAAGGGCTCTGATTCCGCAGTTCTAAAGTCAAAACTCCTTTCTCGGTGCCAGAAATGCCATCCCAATGCCGCAGAGAATTTCCCTGATGCATGGCTGTCTCATTATGAACCAACATTCAAAAGGGCTCCGCTTGTTTATGCCATAAACCTGATTTATAAGATATTCATACCGTTTATGTTGATAGGACTAATCCTACAGATACTTCTTCACATATGGCGGTATGCAGTTAACAGGTAAGAGGAGGCTTGATATGATTAAAGGGCACGAAAGATATTTCAAAAGATTTGGGCTTTATAGGATATTGGAGCATCAGGCAAATGCCCTCGCATTTCTTGTTCTCACAGTAACCGGGCTTGCCCAGAAATTCCATACCTCGGGCTGGGCTGAATGGATTGTGCTGTCATTAGGCGGCATAGACACAGTAAGGGTCATTCATAGAACCACAGGGTTTATATTTGTCATCTTTCTCTTCGAGCATATATCGGTAGCCGCTTACGGACTGCTTTTCAGAAGGTGGGACCCATCTATCATCATACACAAAAAGGACTTCACCGATGTCATAGATAACCTTAAGTATTATTTCGGCATCACAGACAGCCCTGCAAGATGCAACAGATATGACTATAAACAGAAGTTCGAATACTGGGGCGTTGTCGTTGGCGGAATGTTGATGATAGTAACAGGGCTTACGCTCTGGTTTCCAACAGAGCTCTTCAGGTTACTGCCGTTTCTTCCCGGGCAAATCATTCCTGCCGCAAAAGCCGCCCATTCAAACGAGGCACTGCTTGCTATCTTGGTCATCGTCACATGGCATATCTATAACTCTATATTCAGTCCAGAGGTCTTTCCTCTGGATACTACCATCTTTACAGGGAAGATTTCCGAGGAAAGGATAATACACGAGCATCCACTGGAATACGAAAGAATAACAGGTATAAAACTTACGCATACTCCAGCCAAAGACAAAGACAACCAGTCTGACACCTTACAATAGCATCCTCAGAGCCTTTATATACGAAAACAGGGCTATCCTGCCTGAGCCTTTATCGAGCCATAGCCTCAAGGCAGACTCCTGAACAGATGGTATCTGATGAAGGGAAACGAATTTTTCCACTAATTCCTTATTTCTGCCAAAGAGGCTCCAGAGTCTTTTCATAAATCTATATCTACTTAAAAAGCGTTTCCTCCAGAGCCTTTTATAATCGGATGGATTACCTTCTACGAGTGCCACTGCCAAAAGCTCTGCTGATTTCATGGAATAATATATGCCCTCAAAGGTAAAGGGCATAACCTGTGCACCCGAATCTCCTACGAAAAGCACCCTCTCGTTAAGGGCAGTAAACCTGTCCTCTTCATTCCATAGAGGAACCCTGTATCCCCTCCTGCTACCTTCCGAGGAAAGACCCCTTTTTTTAAGAAAAGCCTCATGCTCGGACTTAAGCTCCACTGACCTTAAAGCACCTGTGCCTACTTTAATGCCTCCTTCCTCTGGAAAAACCCATGAATAAAGGTTTGGAGATGAGCCAAACCAAAACTCGCATGACTCTGTCTGCCTGGCATCGAGGGTTTCGGAAACCGTAAAAACGGATTTAGGTGGATGTATGTCCAATCGAGACGAAACCCTTGAGTTAATTCCATCTGCCGCAATGATGTAATCGGATATTATCTCTTTACACACGCCATCTACTGAAACCTCCGAGACGATTGAACTTCCAGTTGAGATAAATCTTTCGAATCGTCCCTCTATGACCTTTGCTCCTGCCTTTTCAGCTAAAGCCCTTAAGACAGAGTCAAAAATACCTCTCTTTACAATCCCGATAAAACCATTTCTAATGAGAACCATTGCCTCTTTGCCTTTTGGAGAGATTAGCCTTATAGAGTTTACTTCCTTTTTTATAACAGCCTTTGGAATATTCAGCTCTTCAAATAAAGAGGAGGGCACTGCGCCACCACATGGCTTTTGAAATGTCAGGTCTTTGTCTATGAGTATGGTGTCTATATTGTTTTCAGCAAGAAGCCTTGCCGAGGTAGCTCCAGCAGGTCCTCCGCCTATAACAAGAACCTTAGTTTGCATCAACCTCAGAAGCCCGGGGGAAAAGGACAGTGTATGCGGGCTTTTCTAACGGAATTATTAAAAAAGTATGCTGAGACCTTAAAGAAAAATCTTCCGACGCTTCCTGACACTGTCCCATCCCTGTTTTCTCCCCATGACAGTGTCTTTTCATTATTGTTTATGGCAATTATGAGGTATATATGCTCGGGCTTCATGCCTGCAATATCCTCCTCGCTGGGAATCGCAAGGCCCTTTGTAAGGCCAAACTGTGTATGAGAATGAAAGTCTCCTATAATCTGTAACTTGTCCAATTTAGTAAGAATCGGCTCTATCTTTTTATGGTCTTTGCTATGAAACACAACTGCCTTATGTTTCCTTCTTGCAGTCTGAACACTAAATGCATGCTCAACGATAAACCTATCTGCAAGCCTGTAGCCCAACAGAAACCCAAGGCATTCCTTTTTATATACCTCTGCTGAAGACAAAAGGATGTCAACAAAGGCATTCTCTGAAAGATATACCCTCATTGGAGATGCCTCAAGCATTATTTTCTAATGGGCACCCTCACAGTCAGCACAGGGCAAGGTGCATCCCTTACGACCTTTGCGGCTGTAGAGCCAAAGATGACCTTGTCAAGCCCTTTCCTTCCGTGAGTTCCTATTACTATAAGGTCAATCTTGTTTTCTCCTGCAAATCTGAGGATTTCCTCATGAGGGATACCCTTGATTACAATCCTCTCGATGTCCTTATAGCCTCTTAGCTCCTCAACACAGCATCCCTCAATCTCTTTCTTTGCACCAGTCTCCATGTCCTTAGAAAGTTCATCCATGCTTGTGTGGGGCACATACCAGCCCGATGCCCTTACGACATCGTAAATCACATGAAGGATATAGAGTTTTGCCCCATATTTTTTAACGAGGTCAGTAAGAAGTGGCACTGCCACCAGAGAGCCCTCCGAGAAATCAGTCGGATAAAGAATCCTTTTAACCTCCATACTAAGCCTCCTTTAAAAGATTAATTATATGTCCCGTTACCCCTCTACAAATCCAAACCTGTGTAATTTACAAGGTTATAGTATAACCTTGCCCCTATAGCATCTTCAAGCACTATACTATCATTTGTCAAGCCAATTTGGAAGTGTCCTCCTTGCTTTACTTTACAGGGGAGGGGGGTGGTATGCTAAGTCCTTGATTTTTAATGATTCTGCCTTCACTTTTCTTCATTTTCGTTCACTTATGTGCAGTTTTTGTTCACTTTTCTGTCATCCTGAACCACTTTCCGTCATTCCGACTTGTTCGGAATCCTTTTTCAGAAGGACTCCTACCCCTTTCAAACTATAGTTAGATAATAGCACCTCCAAAACCCTTTGTCAAGTAAAAAATGAACTATGGTTTTCATTCCTCGCCACTCTCCCGTCATTCCCCGCCCGTCACCCTGAACTTGTTTCAGGGTCTCAGTAAATCATTGATTTTAAAGAGATGCTGAAATAAATTCAGCATGACGGACTATGTGTTTTATCAGTTTTTAGACAGGCTCCACATCCCATATTTTTATCAACCAAATAGGGCATTTCTAAATTGGCTTGACACATTGCAAAATTTCCCTTGAAATTAGCACATAAAGTATTTATAATTCACTCAAGAGGATAGACATAGGGACATATGGAAGACATAGCATTACTTAAGAGGATTGAATTCTTTAATGGGCTTACTACACTTGAGCTAACACAGCTAAGCAGGATTACGGAGAGAACCACTTTTAAGCAGGGACAAGAGATAGTCACGCAGGGTGCGGTCTGCGATGCAGTGTATATCCTTAAGGATGGCTCTGTAAATGTGATAAAGGATGGAAAGCTTCTTATAACCTTAGATAAAGGCTCTCCTATAGGGGAAATCTCGTTTGTGGATGGAGGACCAAGGTCAGCCTCTGTAACTGCGGAAACAGATTCTGTTTTAATCAAGATACCTATTAGTGCCTTTGTAGAGCTTATGAGTAGGGAAAAAGATATTGCATGCAAGATATATAAGTCTATTGCAGTAACACTCTGCCAGAGGCTCAGGGATGCAAACGACACCCTGCTTTTGCTTTCCGGTGGAGAGCAGGAAACCTGAAAATTTTTAATAGACATTCTCTGTATAAGGTGCTATACTTTTTTAAGACTTTATAGAAAGGAGGGTAATGTATGAAAAAGACACTGGCAATATTGCTGGTAATGCTTCTTGCCTCTACAGTCGCCTTTGCAGGCGATAAAGGGGATAAGGACTTCTGGTCAAACCTTAAGGGCAAGATCGAGAAAGTAACTCCAAAGGGCTCTCAGGGCACAACTGCGGTTGGAGGAGTAAGAGGGGCAAAGGACGAAGGAGAGTCTCTTTACTGGAAAGGCAAAGCGCCTGAGGTTTCAAAGGAGGAGCTGGAGAGCTTCAACAGCGCGCTTGATTCTGCAATAAAGGGACAGAAGACAGATGCAATTGCAAAGTTTGAGGCTTTCCTTAAAAAATATCCTTCGAGTGCCCTTGCAGTGGATGCAAAGGAGTCCCTGAAAAAGCTGAGAGAATAAACTGTAGCAAATTTGCAGCATCCATTGGATAAAATGATACATGCGTAGAGGGGAAAGTGGTTGATTTTAAAGGATTCCCCTCTGGCATTTTATTTGCAGGGTTAGGCGCAAAGAGCTCTGTTGTTGGAGGAGGATATATGAGAAAGGTTTTGTTTGTTTTATGTTTACTCTCTCTAATTGCCATTCCTGCTTTAGCAGTTGCCATCGGCATTGAGGTTGGTGTTGGTGTGTGGAGCGAGGAGCCTTCAGGCACATTATCCTATAAGCCTGTGGCTTTAACCGATAATCTGGACTTGGAAAGAGACCTTAAATACGACACCGAGACCCGTGCCTTTGGAAGGGTAAAGATAGATATGCCACTTGTCATCCCCAATATCTATATAATGGCAACCCCAATGAGCTTTAAAGGAAGAGGTTCAAAGACTGCTAACTTCAGTTGGGGCGGAAAAACATATGATTTTACTCAACCATTTGACTCGGAACTTTCAATGGACCATCTCGACATAGCCTTCTTTTATGGCATCCCGGGCTTAAAGAAGCTCACCCTCGAAAAACTCAATCTTGAGCTTGGGCTTAATGCAAGGCTTATAGATTTCTATGCAGAGGTAAGCGGAACTGAGGATGTCACAGGCAATTCTATTAGGGAATCAAAGAGCCTTACAATCCCAATTCCAATGCTCTATGCAGGCATTCAGGTTATGCCCATAAAGAAACTATCCATAGAGGCAGAGGGAAGAGGCATTGCATATGGAGGTGACCACTACTATAGCCTCATAGGAAGACTAAAGGTAAAGACAGTAGGTCCCCTTTTCATAGCAGGCGGATATAGATATGACGACATAAAGTTTGAGGAAAAGGATATAAACGCAGAGGTCAAATTTCAAGGACCCTTTGCAGAGGTAGGTCTCAAGTTTTAAATGCAGATTTTATTAAAAAAACTTGACAAAAAAAGGCACATGGTGGTATAAAGTTTAGAACTTGTTATTTGAAAGCATAATTTCATTTTATGGTAAAGCTTCCATATGGAGGCAAAGCTTGTATGGGGAGGTGATAAAAAGAGCCAGATAAAATAGATAAAGGGCAAAGTAAAGCATCTGCCTTAGGCGGATGAAAGCATGTGGCTGTCAAATATTATATGGCAGTCAAACTAACTCGGAAGGAGGGTTAGAAATTGAAGAAATTCTTAGCAATAGTTTTAAGCAGTCTTTTCGTTTTAGGTATTGCAGGAGTGGCATTTGCTGTTCAGGCAGAGATTCCTGCTGATACAACTGCGGTTACTGCAAAAGGTGCAACCAATGTTACCATTGACGGTAGCATCAGAATCCGTGGTGCGATGAGTCAACTTGACATGGACAGTGATGTAGGTGGCACAAGCTCATCCTATGACCACAGGGTAACACTCGGTGCAACCGCAAAGCTTGAGAAGGTAACAGGCAGAATCCTCTTTGAGGCTGGTGGTGGTGCAAGCTCAGATGTTTATACCCCAGGCACTAATGATGGTGCTACAGGTGTCTATACGCAGGGCAATGCAAAGCAGTCCACACCAATGCTCCTTGAGTCCTGGATTCTGTATAAGGGTGACAAAGTTGGCTTAAAAGCAGGTCATATGCCTTTAGCATTAGGAAACAATCTCTTCTTCAACCACACAAAATTCGGGGATGATGCAATAGTCCTTTTCATGGACCCTACAAAGGAGATTCATGTAGGATTACTCACAATAAAGATTGATGAGGAAAGCTCTGAAGTCAAGGGTAATACAGAGGATTCAGATGCATATGTAGGACTTATGACATTTAAGTCAGAGGCATTTAATGCATCTGCGGATATAACATACCTGATTGATGGAGACTTTCTGGCAGCTAATGGACTTAAGTTCTATAACATCGGCTTAAGAGGAGATACAAAGGTTGGTCCTCTTACAGTCAAGGCAGACCTTGAGCTACAGTCAGGTAGTGTAGAAGAAGGCGTCTCAGCAACTCAGGACTACGACTTATCAGGCTCAGCCATTATGCTTGGCGCAAGCATGAAGCTTGACCCTGTCTCATTAAGCCTTGAGATTGGAAGAGGCTCTGGTGATGACTCTGGAACGGCTAATGAGCTTGAGACTTTTGTAACAAGCTTAGGCGCTGGTGCACCTTATCCAGCATTCATCTATGGGCCAAGGGTAAAAACAGCCGCAAATGCTACTAACACAGGTATAGCCAACACACAGTATATAAAGGTTGGTGCAGGTGCAAAGGTTGGTCCTGTTGATGTGAAGGCTGACCTCCTCTTGCTAACAGCAGTTGAGGAAGTAGACCTCGGTAGCAGTGGCACAAAATCCGATGACCTTGGTATGGAGTTTGATGCAAAAGGAACATATAAGCTCGCAAAGAACCTCACATACTGGATAGAGGGTGGATACTTTATGCCAGGCGATGCATATAAGACAGCAACAAAAGATGCTGACAGTGCCTGGGCATTAAGGCATGGATTAGAGTTGAGCTTCTAAGTAAGCTAAAGTAGAGAATCTTTAAAAGGCGTTCCCGACTATTCGGGAGCGCCTTTTTTCTGTTTGCAAATAAAACAGTCCTTTTGCTATCCTTACCATGTATGGCTGAATTTTATTTTAAAATAAAAACACCCCTCAATGTTGAAATTAGAACTACTAAGGAGTACTGGCAATACCTCATCACTAAAAAGCATAAAATAATGGAAAACAAAGAGGCTCTTGTAAGAGAGACCTTAAATCAACCCGACGAAGTCAGGCAGAGCAAAATTAATAAAGATGTTTTCCTTTATTACAGGAGATTTGATAAACTATATTGTATAGTTGTAAAACACACAGGACAGGAAGGTTTCCTGATAACTGCTTATCCTGTGGACAAAGTAAAGGAAGGAGAAGTGGTATGGACAAGGTAGTGGTTTATTATCATAAAGACTCTGACACAATGGATATCTGGTTTGGTAATCCAGAGGATGAAGTTATATGCGAAGAAGCCGGCGAGGGGATTATCTTAAAGAAAGACAAAGATGGTAAGGTAATAGGCATAGAAAAGCTGTATGTAAGCAGGACAGTCGGTGCCAGCCAGCCATTGCCGGTTGAATTAGTGGTTGCTTAATAGGAGGGATAAAAGAATGATGACCTATGTGCTTATTTTCCTTTCCATTATTGCAGTTGGTGGTTTGATTTATGCATTGTGGGAACGAACCCATCCTAAAAAGCAATAGAGCTGTTTTATATTCTTGTATTTGGTCTTGGCTTGCATTTAGCTTTAGCCTATCTTAAACTTTCCTTATGTCAGGCATTGCAATATGGCTAACAGGGCTTCCAGGAAGTGGTAAAAGCACAATCGCAGATGCCATTAAAAAAGAATACCCTGAATTTATCGTCTTAAGCATGGATGCCTTAAGAAAGGTTGTTACACCGCAACCTTCATACTCAGAGACTGAAAGGGATATACTTTATCGTGCCCTCGTATATATCGCAAAGACCCTCACAGAGCAAGGAAATAATGTAATAATCGATGCAACTGGAAATCTAAGAAGATGGCGTGAGCTTGCAAGAGAGCTTATCCCCGGATATATAGAGATATATCTAAAATGCTCCCTTTCTACATGCATGGAAAGGGAAAAGAAAAGGTTCAACACACATGAGGCACCTCATGATATATATGAAAAAGGGAAAAAGGGCTGGCCCGTTCCAGGGCTTACTGCTCCATACGAGGAGCCACTTGCCCCTGAGCTTACATTGGATACAGACTCATTAAGTCCTAAGGAGTGCCTGAGGGCTATAAAAGAGCTTTTAAAGAAAGTTTCTACCTTCCCCCAATCTGCCGATAGGAATTTGCATTCTTCCATGTAAAGCCCCTCCCCCCTAACCCTCTCCCGTCAAAGGGAGAGGGGACAATTTAAAAATCCTATCGCTGTTTCAGTGTCCCCCCTGTATGGGTTCAGATACATGTGAGACTGAAATGTTGTATAAAAATTATTTTTATTTCCCACCCACCCTGTCTTAAGGTATGGGGGCAAAGCACCCATGCCCCCTGAAAAGAATCTCCTTTACAGAATTAGGGGATAGGGGGACTTTGTCCCCCCTATAAAAAAATAATTCCCCTCCATGAAGGGTGGGGTCGATAAAGCAAATCGCATTTTTCCTTACAGGACAGGTTTTTGCTTCCTTTTAATTACCCTCTCCCCTTGCGGGAGAGGGCTGGGGTGAGGGGGGTATAACTTGTCTCATATGTCCTGAACCCATACAGTTCCCTTGACAAAGAAGACATTATTTTCTTATTCTCTTCTCAACGGGGAGACATCATTTTTTTATTCCCTCCCCCTTGACGGGGGAGGGATAGGGTGGGGGTGATTAAAATTTGAATACCTCTGCTAAGAATCTCAGAAAAAGACAAACTGAGGCGGAGAAATTATTATGGAGACATCTAAGAGCAAAACAACTGGAGGGTTTGAAATTCAGAAGACAACAGCCTGTAGATAATTACATAGTTGATTTTGTCTGTTTTGAAAAACGGATAGTGGTTGAAGCGGATGGCGGACAGCATGCTATGGAAAAAGACATTGAAAGAGATAGCTACCTTAAAAGACATGGCTTTAAGATATTAAGGTTCTGGAATAATGAAATTCTGACAAACATAAACGGAGTGTTAGATGTGATAAGGGAGAATTGTTTAAAATCACCCTCCCCTTAATCCCCTCCTGTCAAGGGAGGGGAAAGAAAAGCAGCTTCTATAAGAGTCCTTCCAGATGAACTAATAGGAAAGATACAGGCAGGAGAGGTAGTTGAAAGGCCCTCGTCTGTTGTAAAGGAGCTTATCGAGAACTCCATAGATGCAGGAAGTAAAAGGATTGATGTCGAGGTCAAGGGTGCTGGCAAAAGGCTCATCAGGGTCTCTGACGATGGCTATGGGATGCAAAGGGAAGATGCACTCTTAAGTCTTCAAAGGCATACGACAAGCAAGATTACAAATGAGGAAGGGCTTTTTGATATAAAAACAATGGGCTTTAGAGGCGAGGCACTTCCATCGATAGCCTCTGTCTCTCGGCTCCTTCTTATAACAGCCCCAAAAGGCATGAAGTATGGCGTATCCATAGAAACAGAAGGAAGTCGGATAATAAATGTAAAGGATATTGCCACGGTTGGCACAACTGTCGAGGCAAGAGACCTTTTCTTTAATACACCTCCAAGAAGGAAATTCCTTAAGACAGACCGAACAGAGCTTATACACATCGTCGAGACACTGACAAGGCTTAGTCTTTCGCACCCACATATAGGCTTTAGCCTTAAGGCAGATGACCTCGATATGATGGACATCCCTAATGCATCCACACTCAAGGAAAGGCTCATGCAGGTCTATGGAGCAGAGTTCTTAGATGGGCTAATAGAGATAAACTCAGGAGATGTACCCTCTTTCAGGGCATTTATGTCAAAAAAAGACAATCTAAGGGAGACAAGGTCTCATCAGTATATATTTATAAACAGAAGACCTGTAAGGGAGCAGTCCATAACCCATGCGGTTTATTCTTCATATGACCAAACAGGAAGGCATCCAATATTTTTTGTTTTTCTTGAGATTAAGCCTTCGATGGTGGATTTCAATGTGCATCCTACAAAGCAGGAGGTCAGGTTTTCCGATAAGGATTTAATCTACAGGCTCATAAAAGAGGGTATAATGGAAAAACTCTATCTCAAGACCGAATCGACTCAAAAACCTGCTGAAACTTCTGTTTCGTTTTCAGGGACCTCTTTTTCGGAAGAAGGACTATCAGGGGTTTATCGCATAGAAGAGGCACTCTCCCTTAGGTATAACATAGATTTGCCATTCATATATCTTGGGGATTCCTTTGTAGCCTTTTCAGATGAAGCAGGAGGCATTACACTCATAGATGTTCATGCCGCACACGAAAGGATTCTCTACGAAAAGCTCCTTAAGGGAGTGAATCTTGAAAGTGTAGAAATGCTTTTCCCTTCGCAGGTAAAACTAAGCACAAAGGAATATATGGTCATACTCAAGCACATGGAAATTCTCAGGGACTTTGGCATTGTGGTTGAGGACTTTGGGCATGAGAGCCTTCTTATTCGCTCATTGCCTTTGGCACTTTCTCAAGCAGACCTAAGAGGGATCCTTTCTGATATATCTTCTGTTATTTCTCAGGCTGAAACAGGATATGAGACTTCAGGGATGTTGTGGAGCCTGAAGGATGCTGTTTCGGCAAGCATTGCCTGTCATAACTCGATAAGGGGAAAAAGGCTTCTCGATCAGGACGAATTAAGGGCACTCCTAAGGGACCTTAATGACACAGAGCATCCAGAGACCTGCCCTCATGGAAGACCAACAAGGGTCTCATACTCGCTCGATGACCTAAAGAAGCTTTTTAAGAGAAAATGAAGGTATCCACTTATATCTTATTTATCTTACTATTAACCCTGATTTTCAATCATCTGCTGGCAGGGAAATCATTTGCAATACCTGAGTTTTCCGAAAGGACAGGCGAGGGCTGTAGGACATGTCATTTAGATGAG
>JACQZC010000050.1 GCA_016207905.1 Nitrospirota bacterium
CCTTCGACAAGCTCAGGGCGACAGGCTCAGGGCGACGAAAGAGGAGACAGAGGGTGGAGAAGTGCAAATAAAATGCATAAAAGTGAACCAAAACGGAACTAAACGGAACTAAAATGGAAGCAGGAATCATTAAAAATCAATAACTTAGGAGGATACCCCCCCTACCCTATTAAATCAAGCATATCCGAAGGGTTCTATGGATTTCTGCATTATGTTAAAATAAAAAATTGCTTAAGACAGGCTTTATTACAGGGCTGAGGATGTTTCTTGAAGGTAGCTAAACTCTATAGTTTTGACGACATACGTATTGAAGACATGCCTGTGCCAGATATTGGTCCAAAGGATGCCCTTCTTAAGACAAAGGCATCGGGCATATGCTCAGGGGATGTGATGAAGTGGTATATCGAAAAAAAGTCCCCTCTAATTTTAGGGCATGAGCCTTCAGGCGAGATAGTGGAAGTTGGAAAAGAGGTTAGCTCCTTTAAGGTCGGGGACAGGGTCTTTGTGCATCATCATGCACCGTGCTTTACATGCAGGCTCTGTAGAAGGGGGGATTATGTGCACTGCGATACATGGCGGAACTCTAACATAATTCCCGGTGGCATCTCAGAGTATATCCTCATCCCTCATATTAATTTAGAAAACGACACCCTGAGCCTGCCTAATAACCTGAGCTATGAAGACGGAGTCCTGATTGAGCCACTTGCCTGTATAGTCAAGGGCTTAAGAAGGGCAAGGCTCAGGCATGGAGACACCGTGGCAGTCATAGGTCTTGGGTTTATGGGAATACTTAATGGAATCACTGCAAAAAGATATGGCGGAGGAAAGGTTATAGGAGCTGATACTGTACCATATAGGCTCAATAAGGCAATGGAGCTTGGTTTTGACTATGTTATCGATGTCTCAAAATCAGCACTTAAAGACAGGTTGAAAGATATTACATCAGAAGAGATGGCACATCTTGTAATTGTTGGGCCAAATACTGTGGAGGAATTAAAGGAGGGCATATCGTGTTCGGCTAAAGGAGGCAGTGTGCTCATGTTTACCCCTGTTAAGCCTGATGAGACCCTGACCTTAAAACCAAATGAGCTTTATTTTAATGACATCTCTATTATAACAAGCTATTCGTGTGGACCAAATGACACGGCAGATAGCCTTGAGCTTATAGCCTCGGGCATTGTAAGGGCAGAAAGACTAATTACACACAGATTCCCCATACAAGATGTAAAGAAGGCATATAGACTTACCGAAGAGGCAAGGGAGTCGCTTAAATGCATTATAGTCTTTTGATAGGTTATAATATAAACCCTCTATGCCTAAAACATTGACATGCGATTGGAAGACATCAAAAGGTAAAGGAAATCCCTCTTTAAAAACAAGGCTGATTAAGCATAGATGCAATTACACATGGAAAGGGATTAAGATTGAAAGATATAAATCCGATGATAGCACATGGTTTAATGCCTCAAGAAGGGTGCTTACAGGCACCTATGGTGAAAAGACGAGGTTTCATGTGAGATACTTTCAGATAGCACCACAGGGTTATACGACCTTAGAAAGGCACAGGCATGAGCATGTTGTGGTTGGTATAAGGGGAAGGGGACTGTGCAGGGTTAATGGTAAATCCTATAGAATCGGTTTTTTAGATACCCTTTATATAGAGCCTCACGCAGGGCATCAGCTTAAAAACCCTTATAACGAGCCATTTGGATTTTTCTGTCTTGTGGATGCAAAAAGGGACAAGCCAAAGGTTTTAAAGGGCAGATGAATGGCTGAAGAGATAAGCACAATATCTGCATTCAAGAAGAAATTCCTACTTTCGTTTTCCCTTTTCATCCTTACCCTCACAGTCGGCACAATAGGATACTGGCTTATTGCAGTGGAGGAGTACCCTCTTATAGATTACATCTACATGACTGTCATAACCGTTGCAACAGTAGGCTATAGAGAGGTCATCGATGTTACAACGAGCACCTCTGGAAAGCTGTTCACTATTTTCCTCATATTTGCAGGGATGTCCGTAATACTTTATTTTTTGTCCAATGCAACTGCCTTTTTAATAGAAGGCGACATAAAAGAAATATTCTGGAGGAAGAAGATGCAAAAGCTTATCGGTAAGATGAAGGACCATTATATCGTTTGTGGCATAGGCAGGCTTGGCTTGCATGTAGTGGAGGAGCTTCACCAGACAGGCAGGCAAGCAGTGGTAATCGATAATAACCCTGCACGGGTCGAGGAGTTTAAAGAAAGGTTCTCCAATATCGGAGTGGTTATTGCAGATGCAACGGACAGTGAGGTATTGGAGAAGGCAGGCATTGCTTACGCAGGAGGGCTTATCGTTACAACCGGCTCTGATAAAGACAATCTCGTGATAACCCTTTCTGCAAGACAGTCATGCCCTAACCTAAGAATCGTGACCAGATGCAATGACATTAAAAACACCGAGAGGCTTAAGAAAGCAGGTGCAGACTCTGTTGTCTCTTCCAATCTCATAGGAGGCTTGAGAATGGCATCCGAGATGATTCGTCCTACTGTGGTGACATTCCTTGACCAGATGCTAAGGGACAGGGATAAGAACCTGAGGGTCGAGGAGATAAGACTGACTGCTGGCTCTCCCCTCATAGGAAGACAGATTGGAGGGATTAAAAGGCAAGCCCTTATCCTTGCCCTTCTTGGAAAAGACGGCTCTTATGCGTATAACCCTTCTGATGAGATTCTGCTCGAGGAAGGGATGGCATTGATATTCATGGGAAGTCCCGAGGACAGGAAAAAGTTGGAAGGTTAAGTCCAGCCTTTAGTCGTTTTGGGTATAAACCACATCGGGTCTTATCGCCTGAATTAAATTGTCAGGGGTATCTTCTTTAAATATACATATGTAATCGACATATTCGAGGGCAGATAATACTTCAGCCCTGTCTTTCTCGTTGTTAATAGGCATTTCGGGTCCTTTAAGCCTCTTAATCGATGCATCGGAGTTCATGCCTACGATGAGAACATCTCCAAGTTTTTCCGCCTCCTTTAAATGAGCAATATGTCCTTTATGAATAATGTCAAAAAATCCGTTTGTAAAGACTATCTTTTTGTTTTTAAGCCTCAGGTCATTTACAATCTTTGAAATTCTCTTGACATCAACTACCTTGTTGCTATCTCTATCATGGGAAAATATAAGTTCCTCGTACTCTAGGGTGGCAGTGCCCATCTTGCTGACTACGATTCCAGCCGCCTTATTTGCAAGCAGTGCAGATGCCTCCAGGTCAAGCCCGCACCCAATTGCTACAGAAAGTGTTGCCACAACCGTGTCTCCAGCACCTGAGATGTCGAATACCTCTTTTGCCTCTGTGGGAAAATGGCTGACGCCATGGTGCGAAACCAAAGACATGCCTTTTTCCGAACGGGTAACAAGCAGATGCCTAACTCCATATTCGTTCAAAACCTCCATGCCGTATTTTTCAATCTCGGAATCCACATTTGCAATCTCTTTGCCCGCTATATAGCTTAGCTCTTTTACATTTGGCTTGACGACCGTAGCCCCCCTGTATTTGTCCCAATCTTTACCTTTTGGGTCAACTATTATATATACATTATTGTCATTTGCCGATTTAATAATATACCGACATATATCAGGACTACAGACGCCTTTGTCATAGTCCGAGATAATAATTGCATTAACTTTATCAACCATTTTTTTTGCATTTGCCATTATTTCGGATGTATATCGATGGTTGATTTTGCCTATCTCCTCAAAATCGAGCCTAACAATCTGTTGATGCTCACCAATCACCCTGACCTTTGTTATCGTGGGCATTTCCGTTTCCACCAGAATAGATTTGACTCCTGCTTCATCGAGCAACTCCGAAAGGATAGCCCTATTGTTATCCCTGCCTACAAATCCAGTTAAAACAGCATTCCCTTGAAGGTGGGCAATGTTATGCGCTACATTTCCGGCACCTCCGAGTGCGAAATGAGATTTTTCGACCTTTACCACAGGCACAGGCGCCTCAGGCGAAATCCTTCGGACTTTACCGAAATGATATTTATCCAGCATTATATCGCCTATGACAAGTACTGTTGCTTTAGTAAAATCTGGATGTTTCATATAGCTTTATATGTTATCAATATATTTTCCTGAATATATCTATCTCGCTTATTCGCATGCTTGAGTAGTCTCGGGACATCTCGAAGATGAATCGAGCGGCCTCTTCAGTTCGTATAAACTTCTCCGTGTCTCCTCTTTCAGCCGTCATATCAGTAGACATTGCCCCCGAATATATATTTATTATTGGCACATTGTATTTTAAAGCCTCGAACTGAAATGACCCCATGAAGCCTCTTAATCCATGTTTACTGGCACAATATGCGGATTCAAGCTGACCAAAGCTCTTGCCTGCAACCGAATTAATATTAATTATTAATCCCGAAGATTTTTTCTTGAATATTTCGAATATGCCTTTAGTCAACAAAATTGGAGAAAGCAGATTCACATTCAGCAGGTTTTTTAATTCGTAAGGGCTCGTTTCGTCAACTGGTTTTTGAAAATATACTCCTGCATTGTTAATCAATATATCTATATCCGCCTTCTCTGCGCAGTTAGTTAGATTTATTATGGTTTGCTCCTCGGTAATGTCTCCAATTACGACATAGCAGTCAACCTTGCTCTTTAATACCTCTTGTCTTACGCTATTTAATCTTCCCTCATCCCTGCCATGTAAAATTATATTATACCCGTTAGATGAAAAAACTAACGCTAAACTCTTACCCAGACCTCTGCTTGCACCAGTTATCAGTGCCGTTTTCCTTCTCATATCTCTATATTACTCGCTCATCTCGATGATGCATCGTCCTGTTTGCCCGGACCTCATTTTATCTAAAGCCAGGTTAATCTCATCGAGCGAAAACCTGTGGGTAATAAGACCTGTTAAATCGAGCTTTCCAGAGGAGTAAAGCCTGAGATACCGCGGGATATCCTCATCGGGGTTAGTTAAACCTCCCAGACTTGCAAACATTTTTTTCCCACCATAGTGTTTGCTGAATGAATCGATTCTCAGGCTCTGGTCATATCGTGGCTGACCAACCAGAATTGTTTTCCCGGATGGCGATGTCAGAGCATATGCGAATGAGATATTGTCCACATTGCCTGTGCACTCGACAAAAACATCGACACCATGTCTGCCTGCTATTTTAAGTATTTCATTCCTGACATCGGTATTTTGAGCGTTGACTATATGTGTCGCACCGTGCATGGACGCCATCTGCAATTTAATGTCTAATCTATCGATGGCTATAATTGGATATGCCGATGTCATCTTAGCCCCCTGAACTACATTTAATCCAACCCCGCCGCATCCAAAAACAGCTATCGATTGGCCAATCTTTAATTCAGCCTCGTTGTCTATAAGTCCCAATGCAGTCGTTACGGCACAGCCCATCAGTGCGGCAATCTCAAAGGGAATATCTTTCGGTATCGGCGTGATGCGGTTTTCCGATACTACCGCATATTCGTTGAAGGTTGTAACCAGACCGCCTCCAACGGAAGAGTCTCCTCTCTTATATCTGGGGAATGACGATTCTATTCCGCTTCCCTTGCGCCAGTGCATGACTACATGGTCGCCCTTCCGTATGGATGTAACCCCAGGTCCGGTTTCAACCACCACACCGCCTCCTTCATGACCCATCAGATGAGGCAGATATTTATCCTCGCCGAACCAGCCGTCTATCTCTCCAATTTGTTTTCCACATATTCCACTACAAATGACTTTCACCAGAACCTGTCCGACATCCAATTTTGGTATAATCAGCTGGTCGATGACTAATGGCGAATTCAATTTTTCAAGAAAAGCTGATTTCATTAGAAACTCGCTCATAAACTCTCCTTCCTTATTGAGGACATCGTATTATAATGTAATACTTGAGAGGATTTTTTCAACACCTGCCACTTCCATACAAAGTATATTGACAACCGACCTCACCAGTGATACGATTCCGATTAATATCTACTATTTCGACAAGGTTGAGGGGGCATAAGCCATCAAAGAACACTGTTTTCGATATTATATTTCCGAGGGTGCTTGCAGGGGAGAGGATAGGAAGGAAAGAGCTGGCAGAACTCGGACACGGGGGCTTGTGTCTTCACTGCTCCGAATGCAGGTATCCTGTCTGCTCTTTTGGAAAATATTAGGGATAAATGGGCGAGTCCGTCACAGATTCATTTAACCGAAGGATAGACTACCTCCGCATATCCGTTACGGACAGGTGCAACCTCAAATGCGTGTATTGCATTCCAGAAGGTCCAATCCGCTACTTTGACGCCAAGGAGATGCTCACATCCGAGGAGATAGTCAGGTTCGTCAGGACTGCGCACAGGCATGGGGTCTCGAAGGTGCGGATAACCGGGGGCGAGCCGCTACTCAGGACCGACATACTGGAGATTGTTGAATCCATAAAGGGGATTGGCATCAAGGATTTGGCTATAACTACAAACGGCATCGAGCTTAAGAAAATGGCCGGAGCGATTAAAAAGGCCGGACTCGACCGCGTGAATATCAGCCTCGACACCCTGAAAGAGGACAGGTACAGGCTCATGACAAGGGGCGGCGAAATCTGCCGTGTCTGGGAGGCAATAGAAACTGCGGAGAGGGCTGGGATTTCGCCTATAAAAATCAATGTCGTGCCCATCCGCGGGATAAACGACGACGAAGCTGCCGATTTCGCCATGCTCACCATGGAGAAGGACTGGCATATAAGGTTCATCGAGCTGATGCCTGTCGGCCAGCGCGGCAGGTGGAGCAACGATGCCTGCGTAAAGAAGGACGAACTTATCAAGAAGATATCCGCTACCGGCAGGCTGAGCCTCCGGAAATTCAGGGGCAAGGGACCTTCAAGGAACTACCGTCTCGAAGGCGCAAGGGGAATCATCGGTTTTATTAGCCCCATAAGCGAGTGCTTCTGCGAGTGGTGCAACAGGCTTCGGCTGACTGCCCACGGCAGGATAAGGCCGTGTCTGTTTTCGGATACTGAAGTTGACATTATGACCCCAATGCGAAATGGGGCATCCGAGAAGGAGTTGGACGAGCTTTTCCTGCGTGCCGTATGCGTAAAGCCCGCCGGACACCGACTGAGGGAGAACGATTTCTCCGTCCTTCCCTCCATGTCGCAGATAGGCGGTTAAGCCCCCGCCAGTTTCCCGTATTATTCAATAGGTTGCAATTGACAATTATCGCTGATATCTATTATAATTTCAAATTCCTTAACAGAAACAGAGGTATCTTTAATGAAGACTCTATTTGCAAAGAAGACCGATATAGGGCATAGATGGTATCTTGTCGATGCAGATGACAAGGTGCTTGGGAGACTTGCTACCAAGGTAGCCACTTATCTGAGGGGTAAGAATAAGCCTCAGTTTACGCCTAATGTAGACACAGGGGATTTCGTAATCGTAGTCAATGCTGAAAAGGTTAAGCTTACAGGCAAAAAGCTTGACAGTAAAATCTACTACCGCCACTCAGGCTATCCCGGAGGCTTAAGGGCTGAAAGTGCAAAAGACCGCATCAGGAGAGACCCCGAAGGGGTTATAACAGATGCAGTCTGGGGCATGCTCCCAAAAGGCAGGCTCGGAAGAACTCTAATAAAGAAGCTCAAGGTATACAGAGGCGCTCTGCATCCTCATAGCGCCCAGAAACCGGAAATCTTAAAATTAAACTATAAGGAGCACTAATGGCTGAGATTCTATATAATGCAACAGGAAGAAGAAAGACCGCTATAGCCAGGGTTACCATGGCTTCAGGCAATGGTCAGATAAGTATCAACAAGAAACCGTTTGAGACTTATTTCCCAAGCCCGACCCTCAGGATGATTATAAGACAGCCTCTTGAACTCTCAGGTATGGCAGGAAAATACGATATATCCGCAAATGTCATTGGAGGCGGTCCGGCAGGACAGGCTGGTGCTTTAAGGCATGGCATCTCGAGGGCTCTCGTAGAGATAGAAGGAGACCTCAGACAGAAGCTTAAAAAGGAAGGCTTTCTTATGAGGGACCCGAGAGAAAAAGAGAGAAAGAAGTACGGGCAGAAGGGCGCAAGAAAAAGATTCCAGTTCTCAAAGAGATAATTTGAGCATATAAGATATGCTTAGGATTGCCATATGTGGCGGCAGTGGATATACAGGCTCGGAGTTGATACGACTTCTTCTCGGGCATCCATTTGTCGAGATAACTGCTGTAACCTCCGAAAGGTCAAAAGGCAAATCCGTTTCAGAGCTTTTCCCGCACCTCTGCAAATGCCGAGACCTGACATATGAGCCCCTCGAAAAACAAGTCCTCCTTAAAAAGGCAGATCTGTTTTTCATGGCATTACCCCATGGAACATCTCAACTGCCAGTTGATTTTTTCTTTAGACATGGCAAAAAGGTCATAGACCTTTCTGCTGACTACAGGCTCAAAGACCCAAAGGTCTATGAGGACTGGTATAAGGTTTCTCATAAATTCATCTCAACTATAAAGAGAGCTGTCTATGGACTGCCTGAGCTTTACAGGGAAAGGATTAAAAAAGCAGACCTGATTGCAAATCCGGGCTGTTATCCAACAGGTGCACTCTTAGGCATGTATCCCCTTTTAAAGGCTAAGCTCATCGAGCCAAAAGGAATCGTTATAGACTCAAAGTCAGGCGCATCCGGTGCAGGAAGACAATCGGATATTGCCTTTTCCTTCTCAGAGGTAAACGAAGGCTTCAGGGCTTATGGACTTGCAGTTCACAGGCATACACCTGAGATTGAGCAGGAAATCTCAGCCTTTCTAAGAAAATCGGTCATAGTTGACTTCACACCCCATCTTATCCCTCTTGATAGGGGAATCCTTACAACCATGTATGTAAAACTCAGGGGGATAAAGCATACAAAAGACCTCTATAGGCTTTATAAGAGGACATATGCTAAAGAGCCTTTTATAAATGTTCTCGAGGAGGGGATGTATCCAAATGTCAAAGATGTAAGGGGATCTAATCTCTGCGAGATTGGATTTAAGATGAATAAAAGGACAGGAACTCTGATAATCGTTACTGCAATAGACAATCTCGTAAAAGGCGCATCAGGGCAGGCAGTTCAGAATATGAATATCATGATGGGCTTCGATGAGAGAACTGCCCTTTCTGCCTCTGGCATTCATCCATGACAGCCATCTGTCCCATTGGCTTTAAGCTCTCCATAGTAGAGGCAGGAATAAAGAAATCCGATAGACCTGACATGGCACTCATATACTCCGAGAAAGAGGCGGTCTCTTCTGCCATGTTTACCACAAATAGGATAAAAGGTGCACCTGTCAAGCTCAATATTCATAGGATTAAATCAGGAAGAGGCAGGGCAATACTCATAAACAGCGGAAACTCCAATGTCATGACAGGCAAAAAAGGCATAAGGGATGCCATCGAGATGGCAAGGCTTACTGCCAGAGAGCTTCGCATACCAGAGGAGCTTGTTTATGTGTGCTCGACAGGGGTTATAGGGGTTTTGCTTCCAATGGAAAAAATCAGGCAGAAGATACCTTTTCTTACAAAGTCATTAGGAGGTTTCACTCCTTTTGATACAGCAAGGGCAATAATGACAACCGATACATTCCCAAAGGTCTCGGAAAGAATCGTAAGGGTCGGCAAAACTACAGGGAGAATTTTAGGCATCGCAAAGGGTGCAGGCATGATAGCACCTCACATGGCAACGATGATGGCTTTTTTCATGACAGATATTGCCATAGAGAGAAATGCCATGAGGAAGGCATTCAGGGAGGCAGTTAACTGCTCATTTAACAGGATAACCGTAGATGGAGATATGTCAACATCGGATTCGGCATTCATAATGGCAAATGGAATGCTTGGAAATAAGACGATTAAGGAAGGCTCGACATATTATAGAGGTTTTAGAAAGGCACTCAATGACCTTGCATATGAGCTTTCAAGGATGATAGTGAGGGATGGGGAGGGTGCAACGAAGCTCATCGAGATAGAGATACGGGGTGCTAAGACAGACAAGGATGCCCTCAGGGCCGCATTTGCTATAGCAAACTCAAACCTCGTAAAGACCGCTATATATGGTGAGGATGTAAACTGGGGAAGGATAATGGCGGCACTTGGACGCTCAGGAGCATCTCTTAAAGAGGAAAAAACCGATATTTATTTTGGAGATGTAAAGATTGTGGGAAGAGGTGTCTTTACTGGCAGAGCTGAGGAGGCAAAAAAGGTATTAGAGGGCAGTGAGATAAAGCTCACAGTTAACCTCAATTCAGGCATCTCAAAGGCAAATGTCCTTACATGCGACCTCACGGAGGAGTATGTAAAGGTCAATGCAGAATATACGACATGATGGCAAGAGAGCCCCTCCAGTGTCCTTTCTGCAAGGAAACCCTCGAGCCTCCAGCTGAGGTAAAGCTTCGCTTTGAGACAATCGAGGGAGGCAGATGCACTTGTGGTGCAGTTTATGTATATGATAGAACTGGAAGGAAACTCGGAGAGGCTTTCGCATCAGCACTTCTTCGTGCTTACGATGAAGACTACGATAAGGCATTTTCTGCGCCAGAAGGCGACTACGAGGAGACAGTCATAAGATATTACCAGAGGCTTGGCAAGTTCATAGAAGGCGAAGGAGGCAGGCTCGACAGGTCTCCTAAATTCTATTTCCTTAAAAGAAAAAAGGTATAATAAATAATGGCTGTGCTCGAGATAAAGAAATACCCGGATACAATCCTTACCGAGAAAGCTGTATCCGTGGATGGACTGAGCAAAAGGCACCTGCGTCTCATAGATAACATGATTGAGACCATGTATGCCGCACCTGGCATAGGGCTTGCCGCACCACAGGTTGGAGTCTCGGAAAGGATTATAGTAACCGATATAAGTAAGGCTGATGAGTTGTCCTCCCTTGTCGTCCTTGTCAACCCTGAGATTGTCCTAAAAGAAGGCTTAATTGAAAGCGATGAGGGATGCCTGAGTGTGCCAGGACTCACTGTAAACATAAAAAGGGCTGAAAGGGTTATTGTCAGAGGACTCGATAGAAACGGAAAAGCAATCGAGATACAAGCAGAGGGGCTTTTATCCCGAGTACTTCAGCACGAGATAGACCACATAGATGGAATCCTTATCTTAAACAGAATAAGCTTTATCAAAAGAGAGTTTTATAAGAAGCGCCTTCATAAGACAGCGCTAACAGTTAAATAGCGAGTGATGGCTGAGGGGAAGCTCACTAAAAACATAATCTATTTTGGAACACCAGAGTTCTCTGTCCCTTCATTGGATGGTATCTTGAGAGCAGGGTTACAGGTCCCTTTGGTTGTCACCCAGAGCGACAAGCCAAAAGGCAGAGGCCATGTCATGGCAATGCCTCCTGTCAAGGAATTTGCCATCTCTCATGGCATAAGGGTCATTCAGCCTCTAAGGCTAAAGGATGAAAATTTTATCGATACCCTTAAATCCATAAACCCGGACTTTATAGTAGTTGTTGCTTATGGAAGAATACTTCCAAAGGCAATACTTGACATCCCAAAGGTTGCACCCATAAACCTTCATGCATCCTTGCTTCCAAAATTGAGGGGTGCATCGCCCATTGCATGGGCTATAATAAACGGAGAAACTAAAACAGGGGTTACTACCATGGTGATGTCAGAGGGACTTGACGAAGGCGATATACTCCTCAGGGAAGAGGTCGAGATTACCGATGACGACACAGCAAAGACACTCGGAATAAGGCTTTCGGTTGTGGGCTCAGGGCTTTTAGTAAGAACACTTGAGGGACTCATTAATGGCTCGGTAAAAAAAACACCTCAGATAGGCACACCGAGCTATGCACCACCTCTTAAAAAACAGGATGGACGAATCGACTGGAGAAGGTCTGCAAGAGAGATTTTTCTCTTTATAAGAGGCATGGAGCCGTGGCCAGGGGCATACACGAGAATCGGCAATGAGACAGTTAAGATTCTCAAGGCTAAGCCATTGGATGGCACTGGCACAGAAGGTAGGATAGAGACAGTAACAGGGGACTCTATAACCATTGGAACTGCCAAAGGACTTCTTTCGGTCATAGAGGTTAAACCCCAAGGGAAAAGGGCAATGTCCGTAAAAGAATTCCTTCAGGGAAGAAGGCTTAAAGGAGGAGAGCTTCTCATATGAGCTACAGGTTCCTGAGAGGGGTTTTGCTTAAGCTTTGCTATCCACTTTTAATGCTCATAGGCTCTTTTTGGAAAAAAGAACAACTTCAGTCATTCGTCATAAACCTCAATAATAGGCTTGTCAAAAAGGAAAAGCCAAGGGTTAAAAAACTCCTTCTACTTCTTCCGCATTGCCTTCAGATAGATGAGTGTAAAATCAGGCTCACGCATAACATATACAATTGCGAGGGATGCGGAAAGTGCGAGATAAAAAACCTGATTGAGCTCGCAGAAAGATATAAGCTTAACCTTTTCGTTGCAACAGGAGGCACTCTGGCAAGAAGAATAGTTAGCGATGTAAAGCCTGAAGCCATTGTGGCAGTTGCATGCGAGATGGACCTTAGTAGTGGAATCCCGGACACATATCCGCTTCCAGTCATAGGGATTCCAAATGAAAGGCCATTTGGACCCTGCCTTAATACGAAAGTAGACCTCGAGAAGGTAAAAGAGGCTATAAGCTTTCTGAGCGGGAATTGAGACCTACGCCCTAACCCCTTACTCAATACCCATGTTTTTTAATCGGTATCTATCATCACCTTCAGCATTCTTACTGCCATGTGCCTCTGCCTTTTGTCTTTAAGCCTTCTGAAGGTAGTCAAGATCTCTATCTCATCATCTGCCATCTCTTCTATGATGGATTTATTGTTTTCTCTGATGAATATGCTTATGGGCACATGAAGGGCGTCTGCAACCTGCCTGAGCCTTCTTATGGTAAGCTCTGACCTGCCTCTTTCGTATTTCTGGACCTGCTGGTAGGTAAGGCTGAGTTTATCGGCAAGCCCCATCTGTGTCATGCCCGATGTCTTTCTGAGATGTCTTATAAGACCCCCTATATTTACCTCTGCCATTTTCCACCTCCCTTACTTCTACCTACTTCCTATAAAAGATTGACTGAAAATATAAAAACATATAAAATGCATATACAGCAGGCTTACCCTTAGTTTTCGGCTGAAAGATAAGCCTGCCTTGCGTGGGCTTCAGGCTTAGTGGCGTTTTTATGCCTGTCCTTAGCCCCGCTTTTATGACTTTTATGTCATAATTTGGCTTAAATTATAGACATTAATTTCATATATGTCAAGTAAAAACGACATGGGTTTAGAAAAATACGACACAATTGGGAAAAGACTCCGCTACTTCAGGGAGGAAGACCTCGGCGAGCCGAGGGAGAAGTTCGTCCATGGGCTTGACATCACACCGAGAACACTTGAAAGATACGAAAGCGATGAATCCCACCCTGATGCACAGTTTCTTACAAAGCTCAATGCAAAATATCAAGGTAGCATAAACCTTGACTGGCTCCTTACAGGCAGGGGAAATCTGTACTTAGCCTCTAAGGTTGAACCAGAGACTACAAAAGAGGCATCCACACCATACTCCGATATAATCATTGAAAAGATGCAGGAACAGCTTAGGAGAATCTACAATGAGAGGAATTTCTTAAAGTTAGCTACCCTTCAAAGCCTTCTTAATCTTTTAGACCCAGAAAGTAAGAAAGACTAAAAATCCTTCCTGCAGAGGACTACATACAAAGAGAAGTCTGATGAGGTTCAATCAATCCCATTGGAAGAGGCGATTGAGGCTATAAGCTTTCTGAGTGGGAATTAGTATATCTATGAAAGTGAAAAGGTTGACATCCCTCTGAGGCAGTGGTAAAGTATGCTTGGAGGCATTGAATGGAGCTTTTTGGAATCGCAATAACAATACTTGCTGCAATCCTTACCTATCAGGCATGGAAAAACGGCAGGTGGATGAAGCAGGCACATCAGGACACGCAGAATCTCATAAAAGAAATGCATAAAGATACAACTGAGTCATTCAAAAAGATGGATGATACATTAAGACATATGGACGAGACCGCTAAAGAGTCATTCAAAAGGATGGATGATACCGCTAAAGAGATAGCCAAGAAGACAGAGGATACATTAAGATATATTGCTGACCTGATAGTTGCAGAGGGTCAAAAAACCCGAGCAGTCATAGAGAAGTAAGCTTCCTGTTAGTTAACAGTCTAAGTTAAAGTCTATCCGTTATTGCTCCTTACTCAATGCCCATGTTTTTCAGGACACTCTCTCAAGGCTTTCCCATCAAGACCTCAGGCTCATCAAGAAATCCCTCAAGCTTCTTAGCAGAGCTTTTTCAAGGGTGTAACCAGTTTAACCCCTACTTATCAGCCCATCTTTCATAGTTATAATACGATGAGTCTTTTGTGCAAGCTCCATGTTATGGGTTACGAGTATCACGGTATGTCCCTTTAAATTTAGCTCTTTAAATATGCCGAATATCTCCCTGCCTGTTTTTGTATCGAGATTTCCAGTTGGCTCGTCGGCAAGGATTATTGGCGGCTTATTTACGATTGCCCTTGCGATTGCCACCCTCTGCTGTTCGCCTCCTGAAAGCTCATTTGGAAGCCTTAATGCCTTGTCTTTTATGCCAACCATTTCGAGAGCCCCAAATGCAGTGTCTTCCATGTGGTTTTTGTTTCTTTCTGAAATCGAAAGCGGAAGCATCACATTTTCCAGTGCATTAAGATAGGTTATGAGGTGAAACTGCTGAAATACAAACCCTATATACTGCCTTCTGAAATCGGCAAGCCTTTCTGGGTCAAGCTCTAAGAGCCTGATGCCATCCACTGTTATATCACCGGCTGTGGGTGGTGTAAGCCCGCCTATTATGCTTAGGAGTGTGCTTTTGCCAGAGCCTGACTCTCCTGTAATCGATATAAAATCGCCTTCCATAAGTGAGAGGTCAATGCCCTTCAGGGCAATAAAAGATGTGCCATTTGTATTAAATGTCTTTGTTACAGAGCTTATCTCGATTATCATATCCATCTCAATGCCTCAAGTGGCTCAAGCCTCGATGCCCTCATTGCAGGGTATATACTGCTACTCATTCCCACTATTAGTGCCAATGCCACTGACACTGGCATCATCGAGAGGTCAAATGCCTTCTCATTTATGCCTGTTAGATGGGTCGAAAGTAAAAGCGTAGAGAGGGCTCCAAATGCCCACCCTAAAAACCCTGACACATTGCTCACGACAAATGCCTCTGTGAGTATTATCTTTATTATGTGGGATTTCCTGAATCCGATTGCCCTCAGCACCCCTATCTCCTTTGTCCTTTCGTTTATAGAAGAGGTCATGGAAACAAAAACTATTAAAAACCCGATTGCGAGGACAACGGCTGAGACAGCCATCGAAAACCTAACGACCTGCTCAACGGTCTGCATCCTGAGTGTCATTGCCTGTTTTACAGCAGACACCTTTACATGAGGGAGCTTCTCTCCTATCTGAGCAATAATATCTTCAATCGGACAGGCAGAGCATAATGCACTGACCTCGATAAGGCTTAGCCTTCCGGTTTTCCCAAGAAGCCTCTGAGCCTCCTTGATGTCCATAAAAATGGCTATATCGTCCTCAGATGCATTCTCCTCGAGGATCCCCTTTACTTTATAGTTTCTGCCTCCAAGCTCTATTGTTCCACCTGCTGCAATCCCTAACGACTCTGCGGCTGAACTGCCAATTAGAGTCTCCTCAGGCAAGACACTGAGGTTTAAGGGCATTCGCCTATGAGAGTTGGCATTGCCTTTAAGTCCCCACCACTTTTTGATTCGGAACTCTGATTGAAAGTCCACTCCGACTATGAGATAGCTTCTGTCTTTTATCGTTTGGGCTCCGATGACCTTTCCTGCCACTACGCTTATGTTTTCTTTATTTTTAATGGTCTTTATGAGACCTGCATCTTCCTCCTCGAGCTCTGCCACATCGTATGATGCATCGGTGATTCCAACACCGCCATAGGTCAGAGATATGCTTTTTGTTTTCGGAGTGATAATAATGTTTGCACCAAACTCATCGAGTTTTCTTGCAATATCAGCCTCCATCCGATGAGTTATCGAGGTCATAGAAACAACCATTGCCACTGCTATGGAAAGACCTGCGACGAGGAGAAATGTCTTTCCCTTTCTGCGTCTGAGATTTCCCGTGGATATACGGCTCAGTCTCATCAGAAATAACCTGCTCCGACTTTGATGTCCTCTTCGCTAAGCATGAGGTATTTGCCTTGTACCTGCCTTTCCACTGGAATAGGGTTACATCCTCCACGAAGCTCGTTAATCTTCTCGGAGGGAAATGCCTGACCGCAGTTATTGCAGACCATTAAATCCCCTTCCTGCCTGTAGCCCTTTTTCTCACGGAAACACACATCGCATGCATCGAAGGCAGTCCTTAGAACGCCATCTGAGCTTTTCAGGACAAAGAACCTTATTCCATTTAGACTAAAAAACCTTGCCTTACCATCAGAGACATCCGCTACAGGTATCTTCACAATCCCTGCCTCTGCGTTTACAGGCGTAACCCTGTCTCCACTGCCTGACAACAAGATAAAGCCTACTGCCGAAATCACCAGAATGCCTATTACGATAGCGATTAATTTATTGTTTTTCTTTGGCTCTACCACAAAAGTTTTCTTCTTATCTTTTGACATGTTATCTCCCTTACTTCTTTAATATATAGACCTCAGCCTTCCTGTTTTCCTGTCAAATATAACTCTATCGACGAGTTTTTCGCCTTTATAGATGTCTGCCTTTATGAACCTTCCCTTTGAACTTATATTTTTGACAAATAGGTTTTTCTTTTTGAAATAAGTTTCTATTGCCAAGATAGCCTCTTTGTGTTTCAATTCCTTCTTACAGATGCCATAATTCCTGCATGAGCAATAATCTCCATAAGGTATCACTCTGCCTTTTGGCTCGGCATAAACCAATGGGGCAGAAAGGATTGTGATTAATAGAGCAGTTAGAATCAACCTCTTCATAAGAACATTAAACAATAAAATCTTGAAGAAATTATGAAATCGTTTCCATCTCCTTTTTTTATATGTTCAGATGTTTTCGACTAAGTCTTTGTCTTTATTTGGTTTTTCAGCCATTTCACAGTTCAAATGTTCAGATAAATCATGGTTTTCTTGAACAGAGACACCATTGATTTTTAAGGGATTTTCTTTTGAACCTTCTGTCCGTTCAAATCCCTGTTCAGATAAATTGGGTTTCAGCTTTGAATCTAAAGGATTTTCCTGTTCAAATAACCTTGCCTTAGAAATCTTCTTCATAATACCTCCCTAAGCCAGCTTAAATTAAAAAATATGAAATTGTCCATATGAAATCCTTCACCTGAAATCCTTCACCTTGACAATTTCACGGCTTTTATGATCTCCCTCCGCGTCATTCCCCGAACCCCTCCGCGTCATTCCCCGAACCCCTCCGCGTCATTCCCGCGCAGGCGGGAATCCATTCTTTTAAATATCTTTCAAACGTCATTCTGAATTTATTTTTTTCTAAATCCCTCTCGTTCCCCCTTTAGAAAATTTCAGTGTAATGAAGGAGGCTGAAGGGTTAAAAATAATTCGGAAAACCAAATTTCTTATATGCTAAAATATGCTTATGCCGAGGGGCTTTACTATAATCGAGACCGTGATGGTAATGGTCATAGTTGCCATCCTTTCGGTTGTTTTGCTTTTAAGGTGGGGGGCATCCGATAAGGCAAGGCTCGATTCTTCGGTAAGAAAGATAGTATCCGACATAAGATACGCACAGAAGCTGTCGGTATCCTCGCAGACAAGGGCAGGAATAATATTTTATCCCGATAGCTATGAGGTATATGCAGTAATAAATAGCACTCCGCCAACACTTGCAAACAGCCCAGGGGAACCATGCTCTACGGATAGCTCGGGGAAGTTTGTCGTTAACTTTACGCAGGGTAGATGTAAGGAGTTTGAGGGTGTAACTCTTAGCTATATTACAAACACAATCTCATTTGACTCCATTGGCGGGCTTGTTAATTCTACAGGAGAGGACATAACTGTTAATTATAAAGGGTCAAAGACCCTATCCATAGAGAATAGCACGGGAAGGGTGAGTTATTGAAAAAGAGTGGCTTTACCCTTATAGAGGTGATTATGATAATCGTAATCTCCGCAATAGCAATCCCAGTGCTTTTAGTAATGATGGGGCAGAGCGCAAGACTCGGCGTTCAGCCTGAGCAGGAGATAACTGCATCTAATCTTGGACAGGCACTCATGGAAGAGATATGGTCAAAGGACTTTGACAGCATTACTGGTTTTTCAAATACCATAACATTTGGAGGTGTCACCTTCACACAGAATGTCGAGGTCTGTAATGTCCCTGATAGTGACCTTAATGATACCTCAGCGTGTAGTATATCCTCAGATTACAAGCGCATAAGGGTAGCTGTCTCAAGTGCCAGTTCAAGTGTAGAGATTATAACACTCAGGACAAACTACCGATGAAGAATAAAGGCTTTACCCTCGTAGAAACAATTATGACGATAGTAATTGTCTTCATAGTTGGCTATATAGTTGCAGATGCTGTAACAAAAGGCATGAAGACTTACCTTGTGACTGACCAGAGAAAAGAGGCACTGGATGAGGCAAGGACTGCAATAGAGAGAATGACAAGAGAGATGAGGAATTTAATTGCTGTTAACTCTATATCTGCTACAGAGCTTTGTTTTACAAATATAGATGGGACAAAAATAAGTTTCAGGCAGTCAGGAGGAAGCATCATAAGAAATACAGGTTGGACCTCATGTCCTCCTACTACAGGTGGCACAGACAATACCCTTTCAACGAATATAACAGAGCTTTCATTTGCACTTATACAGAACTCACTAACAGTAAACCTCACATCCACTTTTCAAGGTGAGTCAGTGCCTCTTCAATCAGAGGTTTATTTGAGGAATAGATGAGTATGGAGCAATGCATTCTAAAAGATGTCATGCTGAATTTATTTCAGCATCTCTTTCGGCTTCAGAATGACAGAAAGGGTCTTTCAATCATTACAGTAATCCTAAGCCTTCTAATCCTTTCCCTTTTTGGTGCAGTAGCTGTTTCCCTGATAACAACCTCAGCCAATATAGGGCTTCAGGAGGAGCAGGGACAACAGGCATTCTATATAGCAGAAGGGGGATTGGAATATGCCCTTATGAATGGCACATACTGTAACTATAATACCTCAAGCATCACATTTGGAGAAGGGAGCTTTTTTACAAACTCGGTCTTTACAAATGCGGTTCTTAGCGGATACATAAACAACTCTACAGGCACACTCTATCTTACTTCAGCTCCGCAGAGGGGGTTTATCAACTCAGGCTTTACAGTGCCAGGCACGATAGCGATAGACTTAGAATACCTCTTTTGCAAAGGCAGTATCAGCGGTATCAACAATAGCTTCACAGTGTGTGAGCGTGGCTATGCAGGCTCGGCCCGCTCTGAGCACAACAACGGTGCGGCAGTCACTCAATGCTCTGTTCGCTCAACTGGAACTGTCTCCAAGGGACTGGGTTTTGGAAGTGTAAAGAGGGTTGCACAAATAAATGTTGTGGAGGTGGATGAGTGATAACCGCCCCGGCATTCCGCGCCATGCGTTTGTGGACATGGCTGTTGGTGTTTGGTATTGTGGCTGTATGCCTGCTTTCCCACACGGACACAGCCTATGCATATGACGAAACCCAATGCGCCGGAGATAGATTCGGCGAGGATTTGAACTGCACTGCTCAGGATGTTTCTATCACCAACATACGGGTCATTGGCGATACCACATCCTGCATAGGTGGCAGTAGCATCACGCTTGACCTGGAGGTCACGGTTAACTTCGCCACACCTGACCGATGGGACATCGGCGTTTTCGTCTCTAACGACGGCAAAACCCCGCAGTTGACCGTTGCAAATGGCGGGGCTACCAGTTGTGCTGTGGCTATCCTGCCAGCCTCCAGTCCATTCCTGGACTTAGACGGAGTTCCGAAAGGGACAACCGACACCTGCGGTGACGGTAACAAGGGAATCGGTGGGGGCACAGGCAATGGCATCCTTTACATGCCCAACTCCACTGTGCAGTGCCAAGCTATCAGCGGAAGCAGTGGTAATCTCTTCATTCCCTATGTTGTAAGCTGGGACAATCAGGCAAGCCCAGCAGGTAGTCTCTGCACATCCATTGCCGACCCTGTGCCCAATACAAAGTCCAAATGCAACGCACCTACCGTAGATCAGGGCACAGTTAGTGTCGTAGTTCTGCCCACTATCACCAAGACAGACAGCATCACCTTCATCAAGTCAGGCAACACCACCACTTATACTGTCGTCATCACCAATACAACGAAAGTTGCGTTAAGTGGCGCAGTCTTCAAAGACCCAGCAGTAAGCGGTATCAATGTCAATAGCGTAACCTGCTCGGCAGGAGAAGGGGCGTCCTGCCCAGCCAGCCCCACAGTGGCAGATATGCAGGGTGCAGGCATTACTATTCCTTCCATGCCGGTTGACAGTAGCGTAACCTTCACAATCAATGCCACCTTAAGCGGCAATCCCGGAGATACTCGCACTAACACAGCCAGCGTCACCGTCAGTAGCCAGACTAACTCAGCCAGTGATACCGACACCATTACTGGAGAGATTGCAATAAGCCCTTCGAGTTCTTCCAAATATGGCTCTCAGGGAACATTAATGGTATTTAATTATGCCCTTTGGAACTTTGGTTTCTAACAGTGCCTGCAGACAGTTCAGAGAATTTTATAGTAAAGGTGCAAATCCCTGCTGACGCAGCTATAGGGACAGTTGATACAACAACCATTACTGCGGTATCAGGCAATGACCCAAGCAACAAAGCAACTGCAACTGCTGTCAGTACTGTGAGCGAGCCATTAACCTTAACGCCTGATAACACAGGCTCAGGTGGAAAAGGCTCTTCGGCATTTTATAACCACAGGGTGCAGAATAATACAGCCTCAAGCCAGACAGTTAGTTTTTCAACTGAATTTTTAGACCCATGCACAGGCTGGACTAAAGTCACTCCTGAAACAGTGACACTTTCACCTTTTGGAGGATATGAAGATATTGTGGTCAAGGTAACAATACCCTCCACTGCCGTGGCTGGAGATGTATGTAGAGTAACTGTGACTGCCACGGCAGGAGGAAATTCAGCACTTGCAACTGACACCACAACAGTAAAAGACATTGTCCTTTATTCAGACCCCGACTACACAAATGAAAGCTACATATTCCCTGTAGGGAATGCTGTTTATGCAAGGGCATTTGGCACTCTGAGCACAACTTATAGATTCTACTGGTATGATTCAAGCAATAATTTAAAAAGAACCTCGCCGCTCTACACAGGCCCGGAAATATTATCTGACACTTATGACCCAATTGCAGGGCCCCTCGGAACATGGCGCGTGGAGGTAAGGCGTGTCAGCGACAATGCTCTTTTTGCCCAGGCTTATTTTTATGTTGGACCTGACCATGTAAATGCAAGCTATACAGGGCCAAATCCGCGTGTGAATACCAATGTAACTATTAACCTCACCTTACATGACAAGGATAATCATGTTGTGCCCATAGACCCAGCTACCGGAAATGTTGTTCAAGGAAACCCGCCAACAACAAAAGACCCATTAAAAATAACTGTATCCGTAAACGGCTCTGCAACAATTGTATCTACTACCTTGAGCGGAGCTGTAATTGTCGGACAGACAGTTACCGGAAACCTCGACAGTGTAACAGGAACCGCCACAATAACAATCACTGATAGCGTCACGGAAATAGTGACTATTACTCCGGCTTCCTATAATTCGGCATTATACGGCTCACCATCGAGGGATGAACCAACAACAGTCTCCTTTAAAAAAATAAAGATAGTTGACTGGCGTGAGATTCTTCCCTGAAAACTGAGCCTTTATAAATTGACAGCCCTTTGTCATGCTGGTAACCCCTTTTGTCATGCTGAATTTATTTCAGCATCTCAGCCCTTAGACCCTGAAACAAGTTCAGGGTGACAGAGAGATGGCTTGCATAGATAGTTGTTTTATGCTAAGAGTTTTTCATGGGCATGAAAGGAGGCATTTATGGCTTACACAGCAAAAGACTATTCAAGACTCATTGGTATGCAGGGCTTTTCAGAGACCCTTCTAAAAAATCACTTCACCCTTTATTCAGGGTATGTGACAAACACAAACAAACTTCTTGAAACACTTACTGCGATGCTTAAGGATGGGAAAACCAATACACCTGAATATGCAGAGCTTAAAAGAAGGCTCGGCTGGGAGTTTAATGGAATGAGGCTTCATGAATATTATTTTGAAAACTTAGGAGGAAAAGGTAAACTGGACGAGACAGGAAGGCTGATGAAAGGACTCTGTGAGTCCTTTGGAAGTTATGAGCTATGGGAGAAAGATTTCAGGACAGTTGGAAGTATGAGGGGAATTGGCTGGGCATGCCTTTATCAGGATATAATGGAAGGAAGACTTATTAATTTCTGGATTAATGAGCACGATGTCTCACACCCAGCAGGTTGTAACCTCATACTCATCATGGATGTTTTTGAGCATGCCTTTATGCTCGATTACGGACTTAAAAGAGCAGACTACATAGAGGCATTCTTTAAAAACATACATTGGTTGCAGGTAGAGGCAAGATTAAAATAAAAAGGAGGTTTTCTCATGAAAAAAATACCATTTGTTGATTTTGGATTGTGCGAGGGCTGTGGCTCATGCAGTGCGGTCTGCCCAGAGGTGTTTGAAACGAGGGACGATGGAAAGGCATATGTTATAGGTCCTAATAAATGTAATACCTGCGATTGTCAGGAGGCAGCAGATATATGCCCTGTTCAGGCAATTACATTTTTCGAGGAATAAGAAAAAACTCTCTCTTTAGTATAAAATCTATGCTATGAAGTCTCTAAGGGATGTCTCTCGGTTTCACGGGCATATGTGTCCGGGGCTTGCACTGGGCTACAGGGTCTCTGAATTTGCACTCAGGAAATTAGGCACAAGGGCAAAGGACGAGGAGATTGTGGCAGTCGTGGAGAACGACTCATGCGCAGTGGATGCCATTCAGGTTATGACCGGGTGCACATTTGGCAAGGGAAATCTGATATTTAAGGATTACGGAAAACAGGTCTATACATTCATACAAAGGGGTATAAGAAAGCCAAAAGTCAATGCCTTGAGAATCTCGGTTAAATGGCAGTCTCCAGAGGAAACACCTATAGAGACCTCGATGTGGCAGAGGTATATGAAAGGACAAAGAACACCTGTGGTATTAAAGGCAGTGCATAAGAGAAAATCTAAAAAGATAAATGCTATACTGAATGCCAAAGACAGAGAGCTTTTTGATGTCAGAGTGAAGAAGATTAAGCCTCCTTTGGAGGCACATATATGGGTGAGCATTCCCTGTAGTGTTTGCGGAGAAAAGGTTATGGAGACAAGGGCAAGAATTAAAGAGGGAAAGGTTATGTGTATTCCATGTTTGGAGAGAGATAGATGAAACCCATTGAAAAGGCAAATATCCTTATAGAGGCATTGCCTTATATAAAGAGTTTTTACGGAAAGACATTTGTCATAAAATACGGTGGCTCTGCTCAGTCAGACGAGAAACTGAAGAGTGCCTTTGCACAGGATATCGTGCTACTGAATTTCATCGGCATACACCCTGTGATAGTTCATGGAGGAGGGCCAAAGATAACCGAGATTATGCAAAAGATGGGCAAAAAGCCCCTATTTATACAGGGTCAGCGCATAACAGACAAAGAGACAATGGACATTGTTGAGATGGTTCTTGGAGGTCTCATAAACAAAGAGATTGTCGCATTGATAAATACCCACGGAGGAAAAGCAGTTGGCTTAAGCGGAAAAGACGGCGGGCTCATCAAAGCAAAAAAGAAGCTTCTAAAAAAATCATCTGCCGAAGAAGAGATTATCGACATAGGTCTTGTTGGAGATGTGAGCTCGGTTGAGCCAAAGATATTGCGGTCCATTCAAGGTGAGGGGTTTATTCCTGTGATTGCACCAATAGGTACGGACTCCAAAGGCGAGGCATTAAACATCAATGCAGATTATGTAGCATCCGAAATCGCATCCGCAGTAGGTGCCGAAAAATTGATTGTCCTTACAGATGTCCCGGGGATAAAAGGCAAAAGGGGAGATATACTGTCCAGCATCGACAAAAAGGGCATTAGAAAACTGATTGCAGATGGAACCGTAGGAGGAGGAATGCTTCCAAAGGTTCATGCCTGTATGAGTGCACTTTCAGCAGGCACAAAGAAAACACATATAATCGATGGCAGAGTGCCTCATTGCCTCCTTCTTGAGATATTTACAAAAGAGGGAATAGGCACTGAGATAACAGAATAAAAAGAGGTAATCACAACCCCCATTCGGTTGACTTTCAATGGCTTTTAAGATACATTAAAAGATATGGCTGTAAAATTAGGGCAGTTACTTCTGAACTCCAATATTATCACTCAGGAACAGCTTAACCAGGCACTTAACATTCAGAAAAAAGATGGTGGAAGGCTCGGCACAAACCTCGTCAAATTAGGCTATGTCACAGAGGAAAAACTCGTAACATTCCTGAGCAAGCAGTTTGGTGTGCCTGCAATAAACCTCTCTAACTATAAGATAGACCCAGCAGTGCTCAAGCTCATCCCAGCTTATGAGTGCCATTACAGAGTATTATGGAGGCAAAGGTGCGGTTGCCACTACCACAAAGGCATCTCCTACCGAATCATCACGGATACTCGAGGCAAAGGATTATACTTTTGATGGTGAGGAGGAGACTTTAGGCGCTGTCTCAGAGCAAAGCAATCTGCTCGATGTCGAAGAGTTTGATAAGGTAGTTGGTAGTGCCCTCGATGGCATAGAGGCGGTTGAGGAAAAGGAAGATGAAGATGTAATAAAAGAGGTAGATGCACCAATAGTGAAGCTCGTAAACGGGATATTTGTCAATGCCATAAAAGCAAGTGCAAACGATATACACATAGAGCCCTACGAGACATCGGTCAGGGTGAGATACAGGGTTGATGGCAAGCTTTACTCTGTGATGAACCTTCCTGCAAAGATAAAGAATGCCATAGCTGCGAGGGTAAAGGTCATGTCAGAGCTTGATATTGCCGAAAGGAGGCTTCCACAGGACGGAAGGATAAAGCTTAAGTTAGGTAAAAAAAGGGAGATAGACTTCAGGGTCTCGACTGTTCCTACGATGTTTGGCGAAAGATGCGTTCTCAGGCTTCTCGATAAGTCAAAGCTTCAGGTGGACTTTTCAAAATTAGGCTTAGATGAAGAGGCATTGAAGATATTTATGGATGCACTCGATAAGCCTTATGGAATGATACTCGTTACAGGGCCAACTGGATGTGGAAAGACTACAACGCTTTATTCGGCACTCTCTTATCTGAATAAAATTGGCGTGAATATCTCGACTGCCGAAGACCCTGTAGAGTATAACTTCTTAGGTATAAATCAGGTTCAGGTGAGGGATGAGATAGGGCTTACATTTGCCTCTGCATTAAGGTCATTTCTCAGGCAGGACCCTGATATAATCATGGTCGGTGAGATAAGGGATTATGAGACTGCCGATATATCGGTCAAGGCAGCACTTACAGGGCACCTCGTTTTAAGTACACTTCATACAAACGATGCCCCTGGTACCATAAGCAGGCTTGTTAATATGGGCATAGAGCCATTCCTCGTTGCCTCGGCAGTTATAGTTATTGCAACCCAGAGACTTATAAGAAAAATATGCCCTGAATGCAAAGAGGAGGTAAAGGTCCCTGTGCCTGCCCTCATAAAAGTCGGATTTTCAGAGGAAGAGGCAGGCAGTATAAAATGCTACAGGGGTAAGGGATGTCCTGCGTGCAATAACTCAGGCTATAGGGGAAGGATTGCCATCTTTGAAGTCATGCCTATAAAGGATGATATAAGAGACCTCATACTTGAAGGTGCCACTTCGGCAGAGCTTAAGAAGACCGCCATAAAGCTCGGCATGAAAACCCTGAGGAAGAGTGGTCTTGTAAAGGTCAAGGAAGGCATAACCACTATAGAAGAGGTCATCAGGGTCTCTTTTGAGGACTGAGTCTCACGCCATTTTATTGACAATAATTGTCATTTTATTTATTGTAAGGTTATGGTTATAAAACTTGGACAGATGCTCATAAACTCCGGCATTATTACCGAGGAACAGCTCAAACAGACACTTGTTCTTCAAAAAAGGGATGGTGGAAGGCTCGGCACAAACCTCGTCAAATTAGGCTATGTCACAGAGGAAAAACTCGTAACATTCCTGAGCAAGCAGTTTGGTGTGCCTGCAATAAACCTCTCTAACTATAAGATAGACCCAGCAGTGCTCAAGCTCGAGACATCAAAAATCCTTCAGGTAAAAGACTATACGATGTCTGCCGAGGATATGGTGGCAGGTGGCACCATGGGTGAGAGTGATGAGGGCCCCACAGTCGATGTCGATGAATTTGACCAAGTGGTTGGCAGTGCCCTCGATGACATAGAGGCTGTTTTAACAAAGGACGAAGGTGTATCAAGCCAGGTAGATGCACCAATAATTAAGCTTGTCAACGGCATATTCGTTAATGCCCTTAAGGCAGGTGCAAGCGATATACATATAGAGCCTTATGAAGGGGTTTTAAGGATAAGATACAGGGTTGATGGTGTTTTGCATACGGTTATGAATCTGCCTACAAAGATAAAGAGTCCCCTTACTGCGAGGGTAAAGATAATGTCCCGTCTTGACATCGCTGAAAGAAGACTTCCACAGGATGGAAGGATAAAGCTCAAATTAGGACCTAAAAGGGAGATTGACTTCAGGGTCTCTGTCTTACCATGCCTTTTCGGTGAAAAGACCGTCTTAAGGCTTCTTGACAAGTCAAGCCTTCAGGTAGACCTTACGAAGTTAGGCTTTGAGGAGAAAGCCCTCAGTGAGTTTCTGGCGGTGCTGAGTAAGCCATACGGAATGGTACTCGTTACAGGTCCAACTGGAAGTGGTAAGACCACAACCCTTTATTCGGCACTTAGCCATCTCAACAATCCTGATGTGAACATAATGACTGCCGAAGACCCTATAGAGTATAACTTTTTAGGTATAAATCAGGTTCAGATGAAGGAGGAGATAGGGCTTTCGTTTGCCTCTGCATTACTCCTTAATATGGGCATAGAGCCTTTCCTTGTATCCTCATCTGTCTTAATGATAATTGCACAGAGACTTGCAAGAAAGCTCTGTCAGCAGTGTAAGGAAGAAGAAAAAGTGCCAATTCCTGCTCTTATGAAGATTGGTTTTTCAGAAGACGAGGCAAATGTGGTAAGATGCTTCAAAGGCAAAGGCTGTCCTACCTGCAGTAATTCGGGGTACAAGGGAAGGATCGCACTTTATGAGGTGATGCCCATAGGCGATGAGATTAAGGAGCTGGTGCTCGAGGGTGCCTCTGCCGCTGAGATCAAGAAAGCCGCAATAAAGCTTGGGATGAAGACCCTGAGAATGTCAGGGCTTACAAAAGTAAAAGAAGGTGTAACCTCGATAGAAGAGGTTGTGAGGGTGACCTTTGGAGATTAAGTGGTACCTGCAAATAAATATATAAAGGAGTAATATGCTTAGTATTTATGACCTTTTAAAGACACTGATTGAAAAAAAGGCATCTGACCTTCACATAACTACAGGGAGTCCCCCACGAATTCGGATTGATGGAAGACTCATGCCTCTCGATGGAGAGCCCCTTGGACCTGCTGATACAAAGGCACTCTGTTACAGTATCCTTACCGATGCCCAAAAGCATAAATTCGAGGAGAATAATGAGCTTGACCTATCATTTGGGCTTAAAGGCTTATCGAGGTTCAGGGCTAATATATTTACGCAAAGGGGCGCTGTTGCAGGTGCCTTCAGGTCAATACCATTTGAGATAAGGACATTCAGGGACCTTGGGCTTCCGGAGATACTCAACGACCTGACTAAAAAGCCAAGGGGGCTTATACTTGTCACAGGCCCTACTGGCTCTGGAAAGTCAACAACGCTTGCCTCTATGGTTGACCGTATAAATTCCGAAAGACCTGACCATATCATAACCGTAGAGGACCCAATAGAATATCTTCATGGACATAAAAAGGCTCTCATAAACCAGAGAGAGGTCAATGCAGACACCGCATCCTTTAAGTCGGCATTAAAGTATGTCTTAAGGCAGGACCCCGATGTTGTTCTGATTGGTGAGATGAGGGACCTTGAGACCATAGAGGCAGCGCTTGCTGTCTCTGAGACAGGTCATCTTACGCTTGCAACCCTTCACACAAACTCCGCAGTTCAGACCATAAACCGAGTAATAGATGTATTTCCGCCGCATCAGCAGGAGCAGATAAGGGTTCAGCTTTCTTTTGTCCTTGAGGGAATCCTTGCACAACAACTTATCCCGAGGAAGTCAGGACAAGGAAGGGTTCTTGCAATTGAAATCCTTATTCCGAATGCGGCAATCAGAAACCTTATAAGGGAGGACAAGATACATCAGCTTTATTCCATGATGCAGACAGGTCAGGCAAAATTCGGCATGCAGACGATGAATCAGTCCCTCCATGAGCTTTATACAAAAGGTCTTATATCTTATGATGAGGCACTGGGACGCTCATCTGTGCCAGATGAAATGCTTACGATGCTTCAAAGAGTGGCAACCCAAAGGAGGTAAGACATGGCTACGATGGTTTTTCAGTGGTCAGGTAAAACAAGTAGGGGGACTATAGAGTCCGGAGAGATTACTGCGGCTTCAAAAGAAGAGGTCATAGCACAGCTCAGGCAGAAAAATATAACACCCACAATCGTAACTGAAAAGGTAAAGAAGAAATTTGGCTTTGGGGGGGGCAAGGTCGGCAGCAAAGATATAGTTATCTTCACAAGACAGTTCTCGACAATGATAGATGCAGGGCTTCCACTTGTGCAGGCATTAGATGTACTTTCAGGACAGGTGGAAAATAAAACACTCGCAAAGACCCTTTCGCAGATAAAGGTGGATGTCGAAGGCGGCTCCACATATGCAGATGCCCTGAGAAAGCACCCAAAGGTCTTTGACGAGCTTTACGCCAATATGGTTGCCGCAGGAGAGGCAGGCGGAATACTCGATACAATCCTGGGAAGACTTGCAACCTATATAGAGAAGGCAATGAAGATTAAAAAGAAGGTCAAAGGAGCACTGGTCTATCCGATAGTTGTCTCTACGGTTGCAGTGCTTGTTGTTGCAGTAATCATGGTGTTCGTTGTGCCAACATTTATAGAGATGTTTAAGGCACTCGGAGGAACTCTTCCTCTTCCGACAGTAATTGTCGTCACTATAAGCAATTTCCTTAAGGGCATAGGAGGCATCGTTCTCCTCGGAGCCATAGTGGGTACTATAATGGGTATCTCACAATTCAGAAGAACAAAAAGGGGCAAAAAGATAACCGATGCTATACTCCTTAAGTCACCAATCTTTGGAGTTATGCTTGTAAAGGCTGCAGTTGCCAAATTTACAAGGACCATGGGAACCCTTATCAGTAGCGGTGTTCCTATACTGGATGGACTTGAGATAACGGCAAAGACAGCAGGCAATAAGGTTATCGAGGATGCAGTTATGACTGTGAGATCTGCTGTTACCGAGGGTAAAACCCTTGCCGAGCCTCTTTCAAAGGCAAAGGTCTTTCCCCCAATGGTAACGCATATGATAGCAGTTGGAGAATCCACAGGCGCATTGGATGCCATGCTCGGAAAGATTGCGGACTTCTATGACGACGAGGTCGATGCCGCAGTGTCAAACCTTACTGCCATGATGGAGCCTTTGCTTATGATATTTTTAGGCACTACCGTAGGGTTTGTCATAGTTGCCATGTATCTACCCATATTTAAGATGATTACACTCATAAAGTGAAGGAAACTCCAAAAAGTGCCCTGAGCAATAAGCTTAAGACCCTGACTGCATTCAGGGCACTTTTCGTTACTGTCCTTTTAGGCACCTTCTATATCTTTGAGATAGGACTCCGAATATTCCCATACCCATATGGGGTGCTTTATTTAGTAATATTCCTCTACCTGCTTACAATTGTTTACTCATTGATGCTTTTGAGGTTTGGAACACCTGCCTTTGCCTATGCGCAGTTATGCCTCGATGTAGTGTCTGCTATAACATTAGTCTTTCTGACAGGCGGAATCGAAAGCTGGTTTTCCATTCTTCTGCCGATTGTAGTGATAGCCTCTGCAATTATCCTGAATAAAAGGGCAGGGTATGTCATTGCCACCATAGGCGCTGTGCTTTATGGCTCTCTCATAGACCTTCAGTTCTATAAAATACTTCCAATCCCCTATGACCCAATGTTCGGAGAAAAAGATTTTCTCTACAATATATTCTCGCACACATTAGCCCTTTATCTGACTGCTTACCTTATAGGTCATCTTGTTGAGAGGCTCGAAAGGGCAACCATAGGGCTTGAAAAGAAAGATTCGGACCTGAAGGACCTTACTGTGTTTACCGATGAGGTCATAGAAGGTATGCCAAGCGGACTATTTACAACCAACCTTAAAGGTAGGATAATCTTGTTTAACAGTGCCGCCGAGGAGATAACAGGCATTGAAAGACACAGGGCTATCGGCATGGAAATCAATAGTGTCTTCCCATTTATAGGTAACATAAGACAAAAGGAGCGGATTGAAGGACTCATAGAGCATGCGGGTAGCAGTAAGGTTATAGGGCTTACTGTCTCGGAGATGCAGGATGCAAATGGTCAGCGCACTGGTTTTATAGGCATATTCGATGACCTCACAGAACTAAAGAGGATGCACGAGGAGATAAAACAAAAGGAAAAACTGGCAGACATAGGTGAGCTTGCCGCTAACATAGCCCATGAGATTAGAAACCCACTTGCTTCGCTTAAAGGCTCTATAGAGATGCTAAAGGAAGATAAGGTTTCAGCAGAATACAAAGGCAGGCTGATGGAAATAGCACTCGGTGAGATGCAGAGACTGGATGTAATCATAACCGAATTCCTCATCTATTCAAAGCCCAAGGCAATCGAGCTGGAGACCTTTGACCTGCACCAGATGCTCGATGAGACCATCGAGATGCTTAAACAAAGAAATACAGGCGAGGTCACATTTATAAAGGGATTTAATGGCCCTCTCTATATAAAGGCAGACCCACAGAGGCTTCAGCAGGTCTTCTGGAACTTAGGCATTAATGCCATAGAGGCTATGCCTGATGGAGGTAAGCTCTCTATAAGCACAACCGACAGTAAAGATGTGATAAAGATTATATTTGAGGACACAGGCATAGGGATAAGTCCTGAAAACATGAAGAAGGTTTTATATCCGTTCTTCACTACAAAGCCAGAGGGGACAGGGCTTGGTTTGAGCATAGCATACAGGATTGTAGAGGACCATAACGGAGGACTTGCCTTCACCAGCAAGCAGGGTGAGGGCACAAAATTCAGGGTCTTTCTGCCTAAAGGCAATGTAAATGGAAAAGAGTAAGATACTGATTGTTGAGGACGAAAAGAACATGAGGGAGGTTCTTAAGATTCTCCTTGAGGGAGAAGGCTATGAGGTCGTAACTGCGCATGATGGCATTGACGGATTGGGCTGTATCCAAAAGGACATATTTGACCTTGTAATATCGGATATAAAGATGCCAGGTGTAGATGGCTTTGGCATACTCAAGAAACTTCATGAGGTGTCTCCTGAAACATTTGTAATAATGATTACAGCCTTTGGTACTACTGAGTCTGCTGTTGAGGCAATGAAATTAGGAGCCTACGACTACATCTATAAACCCTTTAGGATAGACGAAATAAGGCTTATAGTCAAAAACGCTCTGGATAAAAAGAGGCTAAATGCCGAGGTCTCCATCTTAAGGGAGAAGGTTAAAACCGTATATGGAGTCGGCAATATTATAGGGAAAAGCCCTGCAATGCAGGAACTAATAAGGCTTATACCAAAGGTTGCACAGAGTGGCTCGAATGTCCTTATCCAAGGGGAATCTGGCACTGGGAAGGAACTTGTAGCCAATGCACTGCATAACCTAAGCCCGCGGGCAGAAAAAAGCCTTGTTGCCATAAACTGTGCGTCATTGCCTGAAGGACTGCTTGAGTCAGAGCTTTTCGGTCACATGAAGGGCTCATTCACAGGTGCAGTCCATAATAAGCAGGGGCTTTTTGAGGTTGCTGACAGAGGCACACTCTTTTTAGATGAGGTCGTAGAGATGCCCTTAAATCTTCAGTCAAAACTTCTTAGGGCTATTGAATTAGGAGTATTCAGGCGCGTAGGAGGCACTGATGACATCAAGGTCGATGTAAGGATAATTTCAGCCACAAATAAAGACCTGAAAGAGGAGGTTTCAGCAGGTAGGTTTAGGGAAGACCTCTTCTATAGGCTCAATGTAGTTCCTCTAAGGATTCTGCCTCTAAGGGAAAGAAAAGGGGATATTCCGCTTTATGTAGAGCATTTCTTAGGCAAGCTATCCGAAAGAAAAAGGCAGTTCTCAAAAAAGGCAATGAGCCTCTTTATGAGCTATCCATGGAATGGCAATGTCAGAGAGCTTGAAAATGTAATTGAAAGAACCCTGCTTTTTAGCGATAAGGATACTATACCCGAAGGGGACCTTCCGCCTGAGATTACAATGTTTCGCCCTGAAGAGAAGATTGCTTTGCCTGATATATCTAAGGGGATAGACATCGAGGAGGTTATGGGCTCTATAGAAAAGAGCTATATCCTCGAGGCACTTAAGCTTAAAGGAGGCAAAAAAACAGATGCCGCAAAGCTCCTTCGTCTATCCTTCCGTTCCCTAAGACACAGGCTTCAAAAATACGGAATAAAATGATTTTTATAATATCCTTTCGGGATGCGTATAGACATTAAACCTCCTGCCTCTCAGAAAACCTACTGTGGTCAGAGCATTTTTTTCTGCTATAGAGATGGCAAGGTCAGTTGGGGCAGTTTTACTTACTACGATTGGGATGCCCCACCTCGAACACTTAGAGAGTATCTCCGATGTAAGTCTTCCACTTGTAAGCATTATCTTTCCCTTAAACCCTATATCTTCGATGAGGCAATAACCAATAACCTTGTCCACTGCGTTATGCCGCCCAATGTCTTCTGCCATGCAAAGAATCTCTTCGGTGTCTGCAAGTGCCGCACTATGAACGCATCCTGTAAGTTTGTAAAGTTCAGATAGTGTCTGGAACTTGCTATAAAGCTCCCTTAGTTTTTCAGCGCTGATTGTCAATGGGTCAGAGGTGGGCAATGCCTTTTCCCTTTCAGGAAATACCACTCCGCCTGCACAACCCGATGTTTTGACCCCGCCACTAACATCCACTGTTCCCTCGGCAGTTACATCTGCTTTTACCTCCTCGCCATAGTAGAGTGCTATCCCCTCTGCACACCACTGACCCCTGATTATATCTTCTGTAGATAGTATTCCCACTACAAGCTCCTTGAGCATTATAGGCGTGCAGTAAAGGCTTAAGACCTCTTTTCCATTCACCAATATCCTTAGCCTTTTCTCAACTGCAATTGTGTCTATGACTTCTTTTGATGTGCTGTTAATGATTCTAAGAAGTGTCTTTTTAACTGTCTTGTCCACAATGAATTATAATCCTTTATGAAGTTCGTGGTCAAAAGAGATATTTTGCTTTTTTTAATCTCATCGATAGAACCATTTCTTTACATCTGCTTTAGTTTATAGGGGAGGGGGGTGCCTCATAACCCATTGATTTTAAATGATTCCTGCTTCCATTTTAGTTCCGTTTAGTTCCGTTTTGGTTCACTTTTATGCATTTTATTTGCACTTCTCCACCCTCTGTCTCCTCTTTCGTCGCCCTGAGCCTGTCGCCCTGAGCTTGTCGAAGGGCATCTCCTCTAAACCCTGTGTTTGAAGCACTGAGGGCTCAAAGAAAGATTAAGGCAATATATATCCACGCAGGAAGACATAAGGATGTGGAAAGACTCAGGAATGAGGCTGAGATAAGAGGGATCCCTGTCAAGCTGATGAACCGTGCTTTTTTCGATAGCAGGTTTCCAAAAGGCAATCAGGGTGTAGCAGTAGAGGTATCAGAGAGAGGCTATGTAGGGTTTGATGAGCTCATGGATGTCCCTATAGAAAAAAACGAAAAAGCTTTTTTCCTTATACTCGATGGCATCGAAGACCCGCGAAACCTTGGGGCAATACTCAGGTCCTCCGAGGCATCGGGAGTTCATGGAGTTATAATCGAAAAGCATAGGTCAGCAAGCCTTAGTCCCGAGACTGTTAAGGCATCTGCAGGTGCCTCTGAATATGTAGCAGTCTCGATGGTATCGAATATCAAAAATGCAATCGAGGAGATGAAAAAACAGGGCATCTTCGTTTTAGGAGCAGAAGGAGGCTCAAATCTTACTCCATATGACATAGACCTCACTGTGCCCCTCTGTCTTGTAATAGGCTCTGAAGCAAGAGGGCTCAGAATGACTGTTAAAGCCCGATGCGATAAGATAGTTAGCCTTCCAATGAGAGGAAAAATCGATTCCCTTAATGTCTCGGTGGCTGGAGGCATACTTTTGTATGAGATTTTAAGGCAGAGACTTAGAAAAACTTAGATTTTTGAAGAAAATGGCTAAAAATTTAAGTTATTCTTGAAATTTCCCTATTGACCATTGTATAATTTATAAATTATCCTAATAGGTTAGAGCTTTGAAAGGAGTGGTGTTGCCTTTTTTAGCCACCGTAGCTCAGCAGGCAGAGCAGCTGATTTGTAATCAGCGGGTCGGGGGTTCGATTCCCTTCGGTGGCTTCTATTCGGGATAAATGTCAAGTTGAGGAGGGTTTTAAAATAGTAGAAAACTATGAGGTTAATATCGGTATTGTCTCTTTTTGTGTGGAAGGAGAGGTTCCCGAGTGGCTAAAGGGGACGGGCTGTAAACCCGTTGGCTATGCCTACGGAGGTTCAAATCCTCCCCTCTCCACTTTGGGATTTGAAATTTTATGGTGCGGGAGTAGCTCAGTGGTAGAGCGTCAGCCTTCCAAGCTGAGGGTCGCGGGTTCGAATCCCGTTTCCCGCTTCGAAATTATCAGTGCTGCCCATGTAGCTCAGTTGGCAGAGCACATCCTTGGTAAGGATGAGGTCACCGGTTCAATCCCGGTCATGGGCTTAGGAACAGAATTATTATTTAAGGAGGAATAGGTTATGGCTAAGGCAAAGTTCGAGAGGGTAAAGCCTCATGCAAATGTAGGCACGATAGGGCATGTAGACCATGGGAAAACCACCCTTACTGCGGCTATGACGAAGGTTATGGGCTTTAAGGGACTTGCCA
>JACQZC010000051.1 GCA_016207905.1 Nitrospirota bacterium
CTAAAACCCCTTGCCTTCAACTCCGTTATCCTGTCCCTCTCTTCCAAATTAAGTTGCTTATATCGTCTCTCCATAAACACTTAGGGTAACTCCTTCGTAGCCCCAAGTGTTGCACTTCCTCATTGAACTGGCGTAATAAATTGGCGCGTATCTTTAGATGGTCTCTTTGTTAAACCTATTGATTTTAGTTTATCAATAATAAGCTTTTGATCTCTAAGAGCATGAAACCCAATCCTACATTCTCTGACTGCTTCTGTGTGCACCAACAAAGAATATAGATCTGCATCCTTCCAAATAGCTGGATTTCTTCTTCCACCTGCAAGGCGATAAGAAATGTAACCAGTAATAAGGCTAAGAGCAAACAATAATATTGCTATTTTCCATGGAATTTCTGAAGATATTATTTCTTGAGATATAGGATCGTATGTCTGTATCTTGGATATAAGAGTTATACCTGTAAGGCAGAGGAAAATAAAAGATAAGAAAGCTAAAAACTTACTCCACCGATTCCCACCAAAGAAATCACTGCCCTTAATTTTAGACATAATGTAACCCCTTATTTTCTTTAGGCAGATTCAGGTTTGTAACTTGAACCCTGAACATTTTAATCCTGCCTCCTCACACCCTCTCCCCATTAATCATCTCCTTCAGCCCTTCTGTGTGTGCATGTAGGTGAACTAAGGCTGTAAGCTCCGAGACAGCAAGCTCTTTTAAAAGCACTGAGAGTGTTTCATCTAAGAACATTTCCAGTTTCCATCTTAAGGCTCAAAAGTTCTCACTTACTTTTTCTTTTTCGTTGTTTCTGTTACAGTAGTTTTTGGATGTTTCGTAGCTTCACTTTTTCCAACAAACTTGCCTGTTATAGCACTGCGAACTTGTTTACCCATAATTTCCACCTCCTTTCCTCATACTTCAATACTTCTCCCTACCCACATCTCGTAAACCCGCAGTTATGGCAGACTGCACAGCCACCTTCATGCTCTACTGCGCCTCCGCATTCAGGACAGGCGCCAATGAAGACAACTTCGGTGTCCTGCTCTGAGCCGCCTTCTCCATTTCCCTTTCCGGGCTTTTCATTATATTTCTCGATAACCTTTGCAATAGCGTCAGAACAAGATAAAATCTGAGCGCCTTTCTGCCATATTGGCTGGTGACATCTAACGCCTTTAAGCTGTTTTACAATTTCTGTTGGCTCTATGTTGGAGCGAAGGGCTAAGGAGATAAGCCTTCCAATTGCCTCTGCCTGGCTTGAGGCACAGCCTCCTGCCTTGCCCATGTTAGCGAATAAGTCAAAGAGATGCCCATTTTCATCTTCTGTTATAGTGACATAAATATTGCCACAGCCTGTCTTGATTAAACGATTCTTTGCATTAAGGACCTCCGGCCTTTTCCTCGGCACTATCTTGGTGGGGGTCACTGCCCCAATAGAGGCAGGGGTCACTGACCCTTTTGTAAGAACCTGCTCTTCACGACTGCCATCTCTATAAACAGTTACACCTTTACAGCCAAGCCTGTATGATAAAAGATAGACATTCTCTACATCTTTTTTAGTTGCATCATTCGGGAAGTTCACTGTCTTTGACACTGCATTGTCAGTGTATTTCTGGAATGCTGCCTGCATCTTTATATGCTCAAGAGGGGTTATGTCATGGGCAGTTACAAAGAAGCTCTTTATGTCCTCGGGTATCTCCTTAAACTTATGGATGCTTCCTTCTTGAGCAATCCTCTCCATAAGCTCTCTACTTCCAAATCCCCTCTCCTTTGCGACCCTTTCAAAATAGGGATTAACCTCTATGAGCTTTGTTCCTTCCATCACTGTTCTTATGTATGAGACTGCAAAGAGAGGCTCTATGCCCGATGAGCATCCTGCTATTATGGAGAGTGTGCCTGTGGGAGCTATGGTCGTTATAGTTGAGTTTCTGACCTTTATGTTTCCATCATAGAGACTGCCTTTATAATTAGGGAAAACCCCTCTTTCCTCTGCCAATGCCTCTCCTTTGATCCTTCCTTCCCTCTGTATAAATCCCATTACCTCTTCGGCAAGTAGGAGTGCCTCTTCCGAGTTATAAGGGATGCCCATGAGTATGAGCATGTCTGCCCAGCCCATAATGCCAAGTCCGATTTTTCTGCTTGCCTTTGTCATCTTCTCTATCTCAGAAAGGGGATACTTATTTACATCTATGACATTGTCAAGGAAATGAACTGCACGATGAGTTACACCCTTAAGTCTTTGCCAGTTAATCCTTCTGTCTTCTACCATAAGAGAAAGATTGATTGAACCTAAGTTACAGGACTCAAAGGCAAGGAGGGGCTGTTCTCCGCAGGGGTTTGTGCTTTCTATCTCCCCGATATGCGGGGTTGGGTTTCCTTGGTTTACCCTGTCTAAGAAGACAATGCCCGGCTCTCCGTTTTTCCATGCATGCTCCACTATAAGGTTAAATACATCCTTTGCCCTGAGTGTCTCAGCTACCTTTTTGGTCCTTGGGTTTATAAGGTCATAGGTGGTATCTTCCTCAACTGCCTTCATAAAGCTGTCTGTAAGGGCAACCGATATATTGAAATTATTTAATTTGGTATTTTCGTCTTTGCAGGTAATAAATTGTAGTATATCTGGGTGGTCTACCCTCAGGATTCCCATATTTGCACCTCTTCTTGTTCCGCCCTGCTTTACTGCCTCGGTTGCAGTATCAAATACTGTCATAAAAGATACAGGACCTGAGGATATGCCTTTTGTCGAGCCAACAACATCCCCTTTTGGCCTTAGCTTCGAGAAGGAAAACCCTGTGCCTCCACCTGATTTATGGATTATAGCCGCATACTTTACTGCATCGAATATGGATTCCATGGAATCCCCAACTGGAAGGACAAAACACGCGCTTAACTGCCCAAGCCTTCTTCCTGCATTCATAAGGGTGGGACTGTTTGGTAGAAACTCCAATGAGGTCATCATCGAATAAAACTCATCTTCAATGGTTTTTACTTCTTTTTCCGTCTTTCCGTATTTTAGATCCGAAGAGGCAATAGCCTTTGCCACACGCCTGAAAAGCTCCTCGGGTGTCTCGGTTATCCTTGCATTTTCATCCTTCTTAAGGTACCTCTTTTCAAGCACCTTAATGGCATTTCCCGTAAGATTAAGCCCCTCTCCTAAGACCTTCATAATGACCTCCCAATTTATATTTTTTAATTCTGGTTTAACTCATTAAACATGCTTTTTATATCACCCTCTGTGAGCATCCTTACCCTCATGCCCTCGACTAAGTTTTCTTTCTCTAAAGGACACCTGCCTGTGCATATATCCACACACCTTAAGCATTTAAGCCAATCTCTGAAGCCCTCACAATACTGCATAGTAACTCCTTTTAAAAATCAATAGTTTGTATAATCCCAGACATTAAACCACAATATCTTGTATATGTCAAGGAAAAAACGGAAAATTCTTAAGTGCATGATTTAAAAGGGACTTTTCTGTGAAATAGGTGTTAGGGGATTGTTGAGGATTATAAGGCTAATTACCTTATAATTTCAGCAGTGAACCTATAGAGTGTGGCTCCGTTTTTCCATGCGTCTTTTGGAAGTCCTGCCTTAAGGCAGAGATTTCTTAAGAATGTCTCTTTATCCCAGCCAAACTCAACTGCTACCTGTGGAAGAAGGATTCCAGATTTTCCGTCTTTGACTATGTAAATGCCATCCCTGCCTATCTGGATACTATGAATATCCTTTAGTGGCTCAAGGGGTGTGAGTATTGAAATCTCAACATCTATATCGGAAAGCTCTTGTTTTGTCATGGGTAGAAACCTCGTGTCAGCCGAGCAAGCATAGATGGCATTTTTTATAACCGATTTATAAAGAGGCATCATGGCATGGATGTGTCCTATACAGCCTCTGAGTCTGCCTCCTTTAGTAATGGTTACAAACACTGCGCCTTCTGCTTTCAGCTTGGGATTTTTTATTTCTACCTCAAGAGGCTTTCCTGTGCTTACATATTGGGTGATTGCCTTTCTTGCCAGTGTAATCAGCTCTTCTTTTTCCTCCTTTGTAAGGGAGCTTCTCAGGACCCCCATCGAGGCATATCCAACCACCCTTCCTTTGTCAGAAGTTACATCTCCTGAATTTGCGTATTTATAAAGCACACCATGGTTTGCACCGAGTTCTTTTGCCACCCTCATTGTAAGAATAACTGGATATGCTCCGCACATCTCAGAGGCACCTGACATCAAAAGCTCCTCTACATCCTTTATGGACAGCCTTTCGATGGCATCTATCAGTTTACCGTCCATTTTTAATGCAGTCTCATAGTCATGGTAGTGAGAGAGGTCTGTGCTTGCTATAAGGATTACATTCTGGTTTTTCCTCATCACTTCCTTGAGTTTTTCCGAAAGGTGCTCCAATGACCCTCTCGTTGGGTTACCTATAAGAATTGGCAGTATTTTAAAATCCTTTAGAACCACTTGAAGAAACGGAAGTTGAACCTCGAGCGTATGCTCTTTTTCATAAACCTCTGGATAAAAGCCAACATCCGCATCCTTATTTATAAGGTCTTTTGCGAGTTTCTCATTTATCTTTATAACTCCAAGTGGGGTTTTAAATCCGCCTTTGCAATAAACAGATGCGCCTTTAAAGTCATGGAAATGGCTTGAGCCGATTAATATAACTGTCTTAATATCCCTGCCTTTGAGTTGCTTATATCCGTATGCAGAGACATGTCCTGAGAACTCATAGCCAGCATGAGGCGAGATAAGGGCTACGAGCTGACCTTCCTCGGGTTTATTTTCAGCACTATAGAGGAAATCACCGACCATGTCAGTAAGGGCATTTCTGTCAGAAGGATAAAATGCGCCTGCAACCGATGGCTCTTTTATATCTGCCTTACAGGCACAAAGAAAGACAACAACGAGGGTAAAGATAAGGAGAAATCTCGTAATCTTCATCGGTTTCAGTCAAGCCTTTTCCAGAACATAGCCTCTTTTTGAGAGGCAATGACCCTATCTCTAAAGGCATCAGGACCTTTAGCAAAAGCCCTGAAAGGGCTTAGACTACTAAGAAGACCGCCGAGAAGTAAAAAGCCAATAAAATCTCTTCTTGTCATCTCTTATTATAACAAAAGATTACTATTCATTTGCGAGATTATATTTATCCCAAATCGTCTTACAATAATCGATTCCTTCTTCATAGCCCTCCTTAGCCAATCTTTTAGCCTCTCGGAGGTCTTTTTGAATGCCTAATCCAGCGGCATAAAGCTCGGCAAGATTGCATTTAGCAAGGCTATAGTCCTGCCCAACTGCAAGCTGAAACAATCTTGCTGCCTCTTTATAGTCCTGTGAAACGCCTGCGCCATCTTCATACATGACACCAAGATTATTTTGTGCAGAGGCATTGCCCTGCTCAGCAGAAAGCCGAAACCACTTAACTGCCTCCTCATCGTCCTTAAGCACTCCTTTGCCATTTGCATACATATAGCCTAAATTGCTTTGAGCCTTAGCATTGCCCTGCTCAGCAGAAAGCCTGTACCATCTAACTGCCTCATCGAGGTCCTGTAGAACTCCTTTGCCATCTTCATACATGACACCAATATTATTCTGAGCAGTTGCATCGCCCTGCTCAGCGGCAAGCCGAAACCACTTAACTGCCTCCACATCGTCCTTAAGCACTCCTTTACCATTTGTATACATATAGCCTAAATTACTTTGAGCCTTTGCATTACCCTGCTCTGCGGAGCGCCTATACCACTTGACTGCCTCAGTAAGGTCCTGTAAGACTCCTCTTCCATACTCATACATAATACCCAGATTATTCTGTGCGCCTGCATATCCCTGCTCTGCAGAGCGCCTATACCACTTGACAGCCTCTTTGTAGTCCTCAGAAACTCCTATGCCGTCTTCATACATAATCCCAAGGTCGTTTTGGGCAAGAGGGTTACCTTTGTTTGCTTCTTTCAACAATAGACTGTGTGCTGTCTTATAATCCCCCTTATCATAAGCCTCGATGGCATCTTCATAGTCTCCTGCAAAAGAAAAACTCGTATTCAGGCATAACCTTTCTCATAGTATCGGTGTCTGCCATTTTTACCCTTATCTTTCCAAATTCAGTGACAACCTTGTCAATCTTTCTTTTAAGCGTAATCCTTCCTGCATTATAAAATCTGACTCCTAAGGTTGTGGTCTCTTCAAATATTGTATTTGCAATTTCCTGTTTTTTATCCTCATGGCAGAGGACTGTAAGCAGGACGCCTGGTCTTCCTTTTTTCATAATAACCTGTGTGAGAAAGGCATCCAGAGCACCTTTTTTAAGGAGCTTTTCAATAAGGTATTCGTATATCTGGGGGCTCATGTCATCTATATTGGTCTCGATAACTGTTATATCCTCATTTCTGACAATACCACGGTCTTTTCCGATAAAGACCCTAAGGACATTGGACATCTCCTTAAGGTCTCGGTCTCCTGCGCCTATTCCGATTTTATCGACACTCATAAGAGGCATTCCTCCAAACCCCGATGAAATGGCTTTGATTATAGCCGCTCCGGTTGGTGTTGTAAGCTCATAAGGGGTCCCTGTTACGGAATACTGGGGGATGCCCTTTAAGAGCTCCGCAGTTGCAGGTGCAGGCACAGGAAAAACCCCATGGCTCATCCTTACGGAGCCTCCTCCAAGGTTTACAGCCGATGTATAGACCTTCTCGATGCCGAGGGCTTTAAGAGCAATTAGCGTCCCGAATATATCCACAAATGTGTCCACAGAGCCAAGCTCATGAACATGAAGCCTGTCATATGGCTCTCCATGTGCAATTGCTTCTGATAGAAAAAGGGATTTAAATATCCTAAGCCCCTTTTCTTTTATCTCAGGCTCGAGGTCAGAGCTACGGACTATGTTAACAACATCCCTCCACCTTCTGATATTCAGGTGTTTTTTGTCATTTATCTTTACGGTTATCTTTATTGCCTCTATGCCTTTTCTTCTGACCTTTTTTTCGGTAAGGGTATAGCCTTTTAAATGTAGCCTCTTCAGTTCCTTGTTGATTTCGTTAAGTGGCACGCCTGCATGGATAAGTGCACCTAAACACATATCGCCACTTACCCCTGATGCACATTGAAAATAGGCAGTTGTCATTTTAAATCACACTCATTGCCTTAAGCATCCAGTAAAGCGTAGTGCCTGCAAAAAGGGCTGAGTCTATTTTATCTAAAACCCCACCATGTCCGCCTGGAATGAGCGAGCCAGAGTCTTTAACGCCTGCATCACGCTTGAACATGCTTTCTACAAGGTCCCCTAAGACAGAGGCAACGCCTATAATTGCACCTGCCATAATGGTAGTGGCATATGGCATCTGAATATTAAAGAATGCCCTTAGCAGGACTGCACCTCCGATGCCTCCTATAATCGAGCCGACTGCACCTGCCTCTGTCTTATTGGGGCTCACCTCCTCATAGAGCTTTCTTTTGCCAAAGGCTGTGCCCATATAGTAGGCAAGGCTGTCCGATGCCCATACAGAGCCATAAAGGAACATTATCCATTCGGGGCCTCCTTCTTTTCTCAGGCTTATCTGTGAGCTTAAAAGAAGTGGTATGTAGAAAAGCCCTAAGAGCAAGGATGAGACCTCGTAAAGAGATGCCCCCGGGGCTTTTTTTGTAAGAAGTCTTAATCCAGCTATTACGATAACCGAAAGCATTATGACATCGGTAAGGCTAACATCTTGGTATACTGCAATTATTGCTCCCATGCCAAAGGCAAGGGCGGTCCATTTAAGAGCGCCTTTAAGTTTATACATGGAGTAAAACTCAGACTGGGCTATAAGACTGACAACGACAATGAGTGCGGTAAAATAAATCTGTGGAAGCCTCATCACATAAAGATATATAAGGGGTATAAGGATTACTGCAGTAAGAAGCCTCCTCATCAGGCCTGCCTTAGAGGGACCGAACCGAACCTTCGCTCCCTGAACTGAAAGTCAGAAAGTGCATGAAGATACTCATCCTTTGTGAAGTCAGGCCAGAGGGTCTCTGTGAAATAAAGCTCTGAATATGCTGACTGCCAGAGAAGGAAATTACTTAATCTCCTTTCGCCTGATGTCCTTATAATGAGGTCAGGAGGCGGTATGCCATTGGTGTCTAAAAGGTTCGAGAAGGATTTCTCTGTAATCTCAGAGGATGTCATGCCGGTATGTATTGCCTTTCTTACAGCCCTCAGAATCTCGTCTCTTCCTCCGTAGCTTAATGCGGCAAGCAAGGTCATGCCTGTGTTATGTGTCGTCTTTTCCTCAAGCTCTTCTAAAAGGGTCTGGATGTTTTGAGGCAATCTCCCGATTTCGCCGATGCTTCTGAATACAACGCCATCCCTTACAAGCTTATTACATTCCTTTCTAAGGTACATCTCAAGGAGCTTCATCAGCGTAGAGACTTCATCCTTCGGTCTCTGCCAGTTCTCCATAGAGAATGTATAGAGGGTCAGGTAACGAATGCCCATTTCCCTCGATACACCTATAATCTCTTTTGCCCTCTCAGCACCTTTTCTATGGCCCTCTGCCCTCGGCAGTCTCCTCATACTTGCCCACCTGCCATTGCCATCCATTATTATGCCAACATGATTTGGCAGTTTATCTGAAGATAACATTTAACCTCTCCTTAAGTGGATATGCATAGATTCTGTTTCCGATAAGACCCATTCCCCTTAAAAAGTTACTTGCCTTTATTCTTACATCATATGAAAGTATAAAGATATTTTCGGAGGTTATTGCAAAATCCCCTGCCCTGCCAGGAATATAATCTATCAATGTATGCTCCTTAACCGAAAACGGCTCTTTCAGCTGCACTGCCACTAAAGTAGAGCTCTTATACCCCATCTTAGATGCCACCTCTAAAACAGGAATACGTCTTAAAAGTATGACTGTATTGCCCCGAACAACCAGTTTGTCTTTTATCGACCACTCTCCCCTGTCAACCATCTCGGTGGGCGAGTCCTTTTTATATGTTCTCATAAAACCCCTGTAGTTGTCTTTACTCTGCCATAGCACCTTGCCCTTTATGTCATAGAGATTAAGATATGCATAGTCATCATACGCAAGGATAAACCTCTGTCCTTCGGATTCTATAAACATAAAGTCATATAGATTAACGCCCTTTGGCAATTCAAGGAGAGTATTGTCTGACACATTGAAAACCGCTCCGTCAAAGCCCTCCCCTCTGAAATACTTCTGTCCATAAACAGTATCACCCACTACCCTGACAAAAAAGTCCCATTTGTGCATTAACGAAAATGCCTTGTCCTTATATTCATAGGCATATGATACAACCCTGTCGTCTCTCATCAGCGTAATCAGAATATCGTCTTTTTTATCTCCGTTAAGGTCAAAGACATCAAGCCAGAGATGCTCATCAGAGGATTTTCCCTTTATCTCTATGCCGCCGAGGGCAGGTAGAAGGGTCTTGCCAGGCAGGTAAAACACTATATCCCTGCCAGTGCTCACTATGAGCTCATCTGTGCCATCTCCGTCAATATCGCCTGTTCCTATTAGAGTTACCCTGTAAGGTATATCGAAGGACAAAAAAAGCTCTTTTTGGGGAGGCTTAAACAGCTCCTCGCCAAATGTTAACTTTGAGACATCAGCCTTATTTAGCGTGACCTCTGATGTGCCCTGTATCTTCATGTCCTCTGCCCACAAAAGCCTCTGTCTCAGTATTATTCCATCCGTTTCATCTTCCTCTGAAAGAATAAGGACAAGCTCGGCACCGAGTCTTTTTGCCTCGGCTACAATCTCCGAATCCTCATTCGTATAAATAGAGCTATCCATAAGCTCAAACCTTTCTGTATCTTTAAGGGTATCGTAATACTTCTCGGAGATGTTCCAGCTAACGCCATCTACAGGATAAAAAAGCACCCTTACCTTTGCCTGAGAGACCCTGAGGATGTCATCGGGTTTAGCCTCGCCAGTTAAAAGCAAAAGCCTAACACCCTCTGTCCCTGCACTTGTGACCTCTGTCAAGCCAACCTGCTTTTCAAGCTCTCCTATAGGCTCTTTTGTTATGGGATGCAGATAGGGTTTTCCCTTTCTCATGACCTTTAGCCTCATGCCTTTCTTTACATCCTCTGGTCTTAAATCAGAGCTAATCACCGATTCGTCCACTGAGAGCACCCTGCCCTCTACAGGCTTAAAAAATAATAGGGCAGAGTCCTTTAGTTCCAAAAACAGTTCATCGGCACCATAAGAGGCTGTAGTTGAAAATAAAAACATACAGGATAAAAAAAATAGAAGAACCTTCATTGCCATTTTTGTAATTATAACATATAGTTCGTGTGGATTTGCAGTGGGTTTGGTTGACACATACTTGCAAGCTATGATACTTTTAGATACATGGTAGATAAGGCATCTATAATAAGAGAGGCACAGAAATATCTATCAAAAGGCCAGATCGATAAGGCAATTGTAGAGTGGGAAAAACTCTTAAAAGAATCCCCTGATGGTGCCACTTTCAATACCGTAGGAGACCTTCATCTCAAAAAGGGAAACAAGCAATCAGCAATAGATGCATTCCACAAGGCATCTAAAATCTTCAAAGACGAAGGGTTTTCCCTCAAGGCACTTGCCCTCTATAAAAAAATCCTAAACATCAATCCAGCGGATGGAGATGCCCTCTTTGCACTCGGAGAGCTAAATGAAGAGAAAAATATCGTAACCGATGCCATAAAATATTATCTTGCCGCAACAGATATCTATTCAAAGGAAAACAAGAAAACCAAGTTGGTTTCGGCTTATGACAAGATACTCCGTCTTGCTCCCACAAACATCCCTCTAAGGCTCAAGATCTCAGAGCTTTTCTCTAAGGAAGGCTTTGTAGCCGAGTCCTCAAGAGAATACCTCGAAATAGGAAAAATATACGCAGAGCAAGGCGAAACCGACAATGCAAAAAGGTATTTTCAGAAGTCCCTCGAGATTCAGCCACGAAATACGGATGCGATGCTTGCCATGAGCAATTTAGCAGAGAAATTAGGGAACTTCCAGCAAGCAGTCGGCTATATGAAAAATCTCATGTCGCTGACAGGCGAAGAAACTACAGAAATGCTTTTGAGGGTTGCAGACCTCTTAATTAAAAGTGGCTCTTTAGAGGAAGCCACAACTTATATATCGAAGGTAGTAGGGGCAGAGCCATCGAACCTTTATGCAAAGAGACTGCTTGGAGATGTGTATGTAAAGCAAAACGACATGGCAAAGGCATGGCAGGAATATAGCAGTGTGTTAGATGAAATGATATTTAAGGAGAATTACTCGGAGGCAATAAATGTCCTGAATATGTTCAAGGAGATAGACCCTATAGAGTCAAGAAGAAAGCTCGTATCCCTTTATAAGCAGATAAATGATACCGACTCCGCAGTAATGGAAATATCCGCCTTGGCCGAGATATTCGAAGGCAGTGGGATGCAGGCAGATGCCCTCAAATGCTATCAGGAGGCACTCTCCCTGCTTCCTGGCAGTAGTGAGCTGAAGGAAAAGATTGAGGCTATCGAAAAGGAGCTTGGGATAGAGGTTACTGCTCCGGAAAAGACAATCGAAGAGAGCCTAACAGAGGCAGATATATTCTTAAGATATGGCCTTTACGATGAGGCAAAGACACTGCTTGAGGGGCTAAAGGTAAAGATACCCGAAAACATAGATATTCACCTAAAGCTCAAATCCCTTTACTTAGACACTGCCGATAAAGAGCAGACAGTGACAGAATGTCTCATCCTCGCAGAGCTTTATGGCAGAAACCACGAAGAGGATAAAAAACAGAGCGTCCTCTCCGAGGCATATGAGATAAACCCCGATGACCCAAGGCTGGTTGAAAGAATCGCACCTGCAAAAGAGGAGGTTTCTCCTCCTTTAGCGAGCACTCTGCCTTCGATGGAAAACTACTCGGAGGAACTCTCAGAGGCAGACTTTTATGCCAAACAAGGACTCATTCAGGATGCAGTTGAGATATATAGGAAGCTGATTAACATATTCCCGGAAAACGAAGAACTAAGGGGCAGACTCTCAAGCATCGAAGGAGAGATACAAGAGGAAAGGGTATCGCTGGAGGAGGAGAAGATAGAGCCTATCTCTTTAGAGGAGCTGATTGTGCCTGAGATAGAGCCTGAAGAGACACAGGAGGTCAAAGAGCCTGAGCTTGAAAGCGATGTCTTAGAGATATTCGAAGAATTCAAAAGAGGTCTTGCAAAAGACCTTGAGGCAGAAGACTACGAGACACACTATAATTTAGGCATTGCTTATAAGGAGATGGGGCTCGTAGACGATGCGATAAACGAATTCCAGATAGCCAAGCGTGACCCGAAATTCTTTATCCAAGCCGCAAGCACACTCGGAATGTGCTATGTTCAGAAGGGGCTTTATTCGCTTGCCATAGATGCCCTTAGCAGTGCGATTATGAAGGTAGCGGCTAAAGACGAATCGCACTGGGCACTGAAATATGACCTTGCAGATGCATATGAAAAAGACGGCAAACTGAAAGAGGCATTCCAGCTATACACAGAGGTCTATGGCTGGAACTCCAAGTTCAGGGATGTAACAGAAAAGATTAATCTTCTGAAAGGTGTTCATGTAAAAGCCGCAGAATTTACCCTGCCTGAGGAGAAAAAGGCAGAGCCTGAAAAACCTAAGAAAAGTAGGGTATCATACATTTAGACATGGATTATCTTGAATACTATAAGCTCAAAGAACACCCTTTCTCCAATGTCGTCGACAATAGGTTTTACTATAACAGCACAGAGCACTCCCGTGCACTTATAAAACTCAAGTATGCCATTGACACAAAGAAAGGTCTTGCAGTTGTCATAGGCGAGACAGGCTCAGGCAAAACCACCCTCGCAAGAAGGCTCCTCGAGGAGCTGGATGAGAGTCTTTATGAGGCCGCACTCCTTGTGATAATCCATTCATCGGTAAGCAGTGAGTGGCTCTTAAAGAAATTCGCCATACAGCTTGGAATCAGCGATATCAAGGAGCATAGCAAGCTGGAGATTCTTAGTCAGATATACAAAAGGCTCTATGAGATTATCGAGCAGGGTAAGACACCTGTGGTTTTAATGGATGAGGTTCAGATGCTCAAGTCAAGGGAGATAATGGAGGAATTCAGAGGGCTCCTCAATATGGAAATGGCAGAAGGAAAGATGATAAACCTTATATTCTTTGGCTTGAGCGACCTCGAGGATGTCCTGAGCCTCGATGAGCCGCTAAAGCAAAGGGTTGCTATCAGAATCAATCTCAAGGCATTCTCGGAAGCAAACACAAAGGAATACATAGAGCACAGGCTACAAAAAGCAGGGTGCTTGAAAAATATGTTCACTGAAGGCGCAATAAAGACAATCTATAGCTATTCAAAAGGACTTCCGAGACTGATAAACACGATATGCGACAATGCACTCCTCGAAGGGTTTCTATTTAAAGCACCTGTCATTGACGACTCGGTGATTAAAGCAGTAGCCATTGACTTAGGGCTTAACGAGGAGAATAGAAACCCAAAAGAAAAGTTACAAACCCCATATGACGCATCGTAATTAGGAGCCGAAAAAATTCAAATCTCAAATATTGCATTCAGGGCATCCCTCAGGGTGCTTACACCTGTTATGTTAAGTCCAAATGTATCTTTTAGTTTTTCCCTGTTTGACCTTGGTATTACGGCTTTTTTGAAACCTATTTTAGATGCCTCCTTAAGCCTCAGCTCAGCCTGATTGACTGCCCTAATCTCGCCTGAAAGCCCGACCTCTCCAAAGACAAACAGCTCCAGACTAACAGGCAGTTCTTTTAAGGAAGAAGAGATTGCACCTGAAACTGCAAGGTCAGCCGCAGGCTCGACAATCCTCAGTCCACCTGCTACATTAGTAAAAATATCCATTCCTCCAAGATGAATGCCTGCTATCTTTTCAAGCACGGCAGTAAGGAGATTTACCCTCTGAAAGTCCATTCCAATGGCAGTCCTTCTTGGCATTCCAAACACGGTTGGTGTCACGAGTGCCTGAATCTCTACGAGAAGGGGCCTTGTTCCCTCGATGCTCGACATTACCAAAGAGCCCGGAGCATTAGATGGCCTCTCTGAAAGAAATAGCTCGGAGGGGTTTTCTATCTCCCTTAGCCCTGCATCGGTCATCTCAAAAACGCCTATCTCGTTTGTAGAGCCAAAACGGTTTTTCACTGTCCTTAGAATCCTGTAGGAGTGTCCTGCATTGCCTTCGAAATATAAGACAGTGTCCACTATATGCTCGAGGACACGAGGACCTGCGATAGTGCCTTCCTTTGTAACATGCCCTATGAGAAATATGGTTATCCCACTTCTTTTTGCAAAGAACATGAGTTTCGTTGCACATTCCCTTACCTGACCAACAGAGCCAGGTGCAGAGGAAAGCTCCTCTGTATACATCGTCTGAATCGAATCGACTATGATTGCAGAGGGCGATATTTTTTCTGCTACTTCAAGGACATTTTCGAGGTCTGTCTCAGGCAGAAGCTCTATGGACTGAGATGTAATGGAAAGCCTTTCTGCCCTTAGCTTTATCTGCTCAGGGGATTCCTCTCCTGAGACATAAAGCACTTTTCGTGGAAGATTTCCTGCCACCTGCATAAGGAGTGTTGACTTTCCGATTCCCGGGTCTCCGCCTATCAGAGTCACAGAGCCTGACACTATACCTCCTCCAAGAACCCTGTCAAACTCCTTAATCTTAGTAGTTGTCCTTTTTTCATTTTTTCCCTCTACCATGCTTAGCAGTTGCGGTTCGGACCTCCTTAGGGTTCTTGTGGACTTTTTTAAAAAAGGCTCCTCGACAAAACTATTCCACTGCAAGCAGTCAGGACATTTACCGAGCCATTTTGGGCTCGTATAACCGCATGCCTGACATTGATAAATTGTCTTTTTATCTTTCATAGAACTCACACCCTGATATTAAGCATTCCCATTCCCCTTCCGGGGTGGTATGCCTTTTTAATTGCATCTTTTACAAACCTCTTTGCTTCCATTGCGGCTTTAAGAGGTATGTTGCCAAGTGCAAGCATGGCAGTGATTGCAGAAGAAAACGCACAGCCTGTGCCATGATAGTCTCCAGTTATTTTTTCGCTTTCGAGCCTGTGAAAATCAGAGTCATAATATAAATCCATTGTCAGTTCCTCGAGGTGTCCGCCTGTGATTATAACAACCTTTGGCCCCATGTCTTTAAGTGCCTTTCCTGCATCCTCCATATCCTTTTCATTCTCTATATTCATGCCTGTAAGCACACCTGCCTCATAGATATTCGGGGTTATAACCTCTGATAAAGGAAACAGCATCTGCTTTATCAAATCCAGTGCGCCCTCCTCAAGAAGGCTTTCTCCTGAAGAGGAGACAGTTACAGGGTCTATGACTAAGTTTGAAAGAGAATATTTCTTAACCATATAGGCAGTAAGCTCGACTGCATAGGTAGTGTATAACATACCTGTTTTAAGTGCATCGGGTTTTATGTCATTAAGGAGAAAATCCAGTTGTCTTTCTAAGAAATCCCTGTCAACAGGCATTATACGGTCAACACCCTCTGTGTTCTGGACAGTCAGGGCAGTTGGCACAGACAAGCCATGAACGCCAAATGCCGTAAAGACCCTGAGGTCTGCCTGAAGCCCTGCACCTCCGGTTGGGTCCGAGCCTGCTATGGTAAGGGCAAATTTCATAGAGCTGATCATTTTATCACCATTGGGGAGTCTTTTATAAGCCCATCCACTATAATGCCTTGAGGATTGTTGACATTACTTATTGCCATGAAATACCTGAAGAAAACCGCTCCTGTTTTTCCCTTGCATGCCTTTACCTTATAGACAACCTTTTTGAGCGGGTCAAGCTCCGGTATGTCAATGGTTTTGAAAACAGAGCCATCTTCGTTTATAAACGATACTGCCTTAAAAGGAGAATTTATAACCTCAGGCTGTATACAGCCCTTTTCGGTATCTATCTCAAGAACATAAAAATAATTTCTTACCCTTTGCTCCTCTGTAAGAACAGGTGATATATGGTAGCTGTCCATCATCACTGGGCTAAGAAATGTTACACCTGCCCTGAAATCCTTATGAATGACCTCTCTTGTGCCTGCCCATGGCATCTTATAAGGCTTCTTAAGGTTAATGCGGTCAATAGGCAAAGGCTCCTTTTCTAAAGAGTCTTTTTTAGTTACGGTTATTGGCTCCTTTTTGCCTAAGACCTTGAGGGCATACATGCCTGCTATAACCGAGAGCACAACCATAACTGTAAAGACCGCTATAAATATCGTTACATTTTTAAATGTTCGTGCCTTTCTGCCTGTCTTTCTTTCTTGTTGTCCAATGACCATGGGATAAAGTGCCATTGTTTTCATTACAGACGATGAGGCATCTGCAAGCCTTTTTGCGGCAGATATATTGTCGGATATACTGCTTTGAAGTTTCTCGAGCATATCTGCAACCTTAATGGAGGCATCCTCAAGCTGAGCCCTTAAAGATGTGGTCTCCTCTGTCTTTTCGTACCTGAGTCTTTGTAGTTCGTTTTTAAGTGTCTCAGTCTCAGAAGCAGAATTTTTGAGTTTTCCTTCGATGTCTTCCTTTTCAGCCTTAAGTCTTTTGACCTCCTCTAAAACATCCGTATATTGGTTTTTAAAGTGCTCCATCTCAGCAGTCCTGTCCTTCAGAGCCTTTTCAGCGTCCATTAGTTTGACCTTGAGCTCATCCAGTAAAGAGTTCATCTGAGACAGACTGTCTCTTAAGGAGGTATTTTCCTTTGTTAAGCCCTCTACCTCTGCCTTCAACTGTGTAATCTCGGCATCCCTGCTGTCACTTTCTTTAATAAGTGGTTCCTCTGTCCTCAATCTTTCCGTCTCATCCGACATCTCGGAAAGCCTTTCTATGAATGCCTTTTCGGTTTCTTCGATGTGAGCCTTGAGGGAGTTTATCTCGGCATCTCTTTCTCTATCGAGACTCTCATAATCGTCCTTAAGTCTCTTTAGCTCTGTAGTTATTTTATGGAGATTTTCTTCTGATTCCTGAAGCTGAAGTTTCTTTACCTCTACCTCCCGTTTTAGAAAGCCTTCTCCTTCCTTTTCAGTTGAGGTGTGCAGCTCTTTGTTTTCAGCCCTTAACCTGTCCAGCTCTTGTTTTAAATCCGAAATCTCGGCATGACGGGATATGTCTAAGTCTGCAAGCCTCTCATATGCCACCTCTGCATCCTCATGTGCCTTTTTAACGCTCTTAAGAAGGATTTCCCTTTCCTTGTCATATCTTTTAATCAGGGCATCTCTGTCTTCTATGCGGCTTTCGAGACTGCGAATCTTTTCTATTAAATCTTGTTCCATGTATGAAGATTCTACTACAAGGATTCCATATCTTTCAAGGATTTGAAGTATTGCGTAACTGGTTTTTTTATTTAGCTCTGACAGATTTCAGGAGCTTTACCACTTCTGTATGACCGTTTTCCACTGCATTCAGCAAAGCAGTCCTGCCCGTAATAAAGGTTTTTGCGTTAATATCAGCACCTTTATCTATTAAGATTTTAACAATTTCTGCATGACCTTTTAGTGCGGCAAACATCAAAGCAGTCGAGCCATCGTTATATTTTGCATTAATATTAGCGCCTTTCTTTATTAAAATCTTTACAGCTTCTGTCTGACCTTCTAATGCTGCAAGAATTAAAGCAGTCCCACTACTAAAATTGATTGTTGCTTCGATATCAGCACCTTTATATATCAAGGTTTTTACAGCCTCTGTATAGCCCTCTATGACCGCAAACATTAAAGCAGTCAACCCTTTATTGCTTTTTGCATTAATATAAGCGCCCGTCTCTATCAAGGTTTTCACAATTCCTAAATGGTTATAGCAAGATGCCATCATTAAAGCAGTTTTGCCCTCATTAGTTGCTGATTCAATATTAGCACCTTTATCTATTAAGGTTTCTACAACCTCTATATGATTGTTTAATACCGCAAAGATTAAAGCTGTCCCGCCGATAATGTTTTCTTTTGCGTCAATATCAGCGCCATGAGCTATCAGGATTTCCACAATCTCAGAATGGTTTCTGCGAGAGGCAAACATCAAAGCAGTCTTGCCCTCATTGGTTGTTGCTTCAATATCAGCACCTCTGCTTATTAAGGTTTTTACAACCTCTGTATGACCATTCCGAGAGGCAAACATTAAAGCAGTCCTGCCATTATATTCAGCGTTAATATCAGCACCTCCAGCAAGTAAGGCATTCACAATCTCTATCTTGCCTTTTTCTGCTGCATCCATTAAAACAGTTTTAGCAGGTGTGTCAATCCCAACGCTATCATATAATGCCTTAATCAACTTATCATTCAAAATCATTCCCTAAGGCATCTCCTTTAGCCTTTCCATTCCTTCCTTTGCCCTTTGGTTTTCAGGCTGGCTTTTGAGTACCTTTTCAAAATTCCCCTTAGCCCTCAATGGAAATCCCAGACCAAGATAGACATGCCCTATCTCGGACAGATATATCGAATTCGATGGCTCTACCTCTAATGCCCTTCTAAGTGCCTTTTCAGCCTCCTTGAGATTCCCAAGCCTTGAAAGACAAAGTCCATAGTGGTAATGGTATTTTGCCTGAGAGCCATCGTAATATGTTGCCTCTGCAAAAAACCTCACTGCCTTTGAGTAGTTTCCATGCCTCAGAGAGGCAGTTCCCTCGATGTATCTTTCGCTTGCGATTTCTGTGTTCGATGCCTGTTTTTTATCCTTCTCTGTAAGACTCCTGTTGTATTTATCCCTATCCTTAGGATTGGTGAGTATTGAGTAAGCATTCGTTATGTAAGTGAAAATAGCATTCAGTTTATATTTCATCTCCGTATCTTCTTTAAGGTAGAAGTGCCTGTCAGGATGAAATTCCTTTGCCATCCTATAATATGCCTTTCTAATGTCCTCGTTTGAGGCATTCTCTTTGATGCCCAAAACCCCGTAATATCCTAAGCCTTCATGCCCTCTGAACATATCCTCTATCCTGCGTGAGACATCCTCGGGAATCTCAACTGCCTGCTCTAAGATATCTATATCCTTTAATTCAGGTTCATACTCCTCTGGCTCAGTCTTATCCATTATGATTCTCGTAGAAAGAAGGGCATCAATGTCTTTCATGGCTTCAAACTTATCGAACCCTGGATAATAAGCGAGAATCTCTTTGATTGTCCTTTTACCATCGATGAGTGAGAAAACCTTTTTTGTGAAATCATCTAATCTTATATCCTGAAAAAGGTCAAGGGGATTGGGTGAAAGATGAAGAACTGCATCCTCGGAAGGCAGAAGACTTCCGAGGTAGTCAATATCATTAATGCTCTTTATGCCTTTTAAAATAAGATTTGCAGCTGAAAGCTTTAGGGTTATGACCTCCTCTGCTGAAAGCGGAGACTCATTGAAGTAAAACTCACCTTCAGTAAGCCCAAACAAACCGAGTATAATCAGCTCTACCTGATGTTTTACAGCAGATGGAAGCTCACCTGCCTTTAGATAGCCTAATTCAACGAGTATGCCACCGAGTCTCTTCCCTGTTTTTTTCATGACATCCACTGCATGGTCATATTGGGATTGCTTGAGCCTACCTTCAGCCAAAAGGACATCGCTAAGGTAGTCGGATTTCTGGTTGGATGCTGAAAATACCATATCCCCGTTTTTGATATAAATCTTTTTGATGGCAGAGCCGCTTTTTATCTCAAGTGTTCCTGTCTTTTGTGTCCTCTGAAGTCCTATGATGATATCCGAAAGCCTGTAATCCTTGAGTGTGCCTTGTATGGGTCCAATCTTTTCGATTCCGAGCCTGAGCCAGCCATTCTTCTTCTTTTTCCAGACTATCTTACCATTTGCCTTTATCTCAGGCTCTTTTATGTCAAGGTCAAGGACCGTGCCCTCGGAGATTTTGGAATCACCCTCGATGAGAGCACCAACACCGCTTATGGAATAATCGAGTATATTGCCTTTTAATAAATCCCCTTTAAGGGAAAGATTAAATGCACCATTATTGCTTTTGTATCGTCTAAAATGCCTCTTTTCAGTCAATGGTTATCATGTCCTTTCTGAAAGGTTATTTATGGGACAAGACATTAGGTTTTTTGTGGGAGATGGAGTAAACTCGTTAAGCAGTTTCCTATAAAGGTTTGAGAGAGAGAGAGAGAGAGAGAGAGAGAGAGAGCAAATTTCATACCTGTATTAATAAAAATCCGCCCTTCCCCATAGATAGCCATTATATTCATAATCTTATGTAAATAAAGAATACAATTTTGATTGTTAATATAAATGCTAACTTATTCAAATGTCAAGCTTCGATTGTCAAGTTGTCAGTCGGAATTCTGAGCCGTCATTCTCAATAAACTTCCCTACTTCAAGCGGTTTATCTATATATCCTCTAACCTGACGCCCTTTCCTGACCTTATGCTCTTTCTTGCCTGCTCTATCCTCTGAAGAAATCTTGGGTTGTTCTCCATGCGATAATCAAACCAGTCATCTTCTGTTTCAAATCCTACTAATACCCCCGCAGGCTTGCCATGCCGGGTGATAATTACTTCCTCTTTTTCTGCGATGTGCAGATATTTTGAAAGGTCGTCCTTTACTTCTGATAAAGCTACTTTCTTCATATCTTTTCTCCTCTGTTTTCAAGCCATTTTATGGCTTCGTTTTTGGAAATTATTGCAAGAATTTCTACTCGGTTTTTTTCTATATCATAAAATACCCGAATTTCATCTGCCCGCAGTCTGTATTGCGGATGCCTTAACCCTCTAAGTTTTTTAATCCTGCTTTTACTTGTCTTAAACGGTTCATGCCTTAAATGAATCTCTATTAAATCTTTGACCTTTGCCTTATTATTGGCTCCTAACTGATTTAAATCTTCAATTGCCTCTGGTGATAAAATAATCTCATACCGCATTATAGCTATAATATAGCCAGAATATGAAAAATGTCAAGGTATCAAGTGTCAAGCCAAAAATATTATATAATTGCCTCTTTTTATGTTATTCGCCAGTTCAATGAGGAAGTGCAACACTTGGGGCTACGAAGGAGTTACCCTAAGTGTTTATGGAGAGACGATATAAGCAACTTAATTTGGAAGAGGGGGACAGGATAACGGAGTTGAAGGCAAGGGGTTTTAGCCTGAGGGCGATTGCAGAGGCGTTAGGACGGTCGCCGAGCACCATAGCACGGGAGGTGGGGCGTAACAGTTCACCGTCCTATATGCTCTATATGAGCCATAGG
>JACQZC010000052.1 GCA_016207905.1 Nitrospirota bacterium
ATGTAAGCAAGACAAGAAAATACACAAGCAAGGCATTAAGGATATGAATTGTCAGATTAAAGACATGATAGCCCCTCACATCGAGTCCATGAATTTTATAGTTTAGTGCGAATGTGAGATAACCAATGTATCTGCCTTTAAAGGCACCATAATATTCAAATCCCTTTGCCTTTGATGGCTCAAGGAAATATGAAAGGTCTTTTACAATAGGATTTTGTGCTATAAGATAGTCTTCATCCCACTGAAAGGGCGAATTGAATGTATTTGAGTATGAAAGCAGTCCAATGAGGGCTATAAAAATAATATAAAAGGCAAACAACCCGCTTAGTTTTTTAATAGCAGGCATAGGTTTAAATTATTATAAGGATTTTAGTGGTTACTTTACAAGATATAAGATATAGGATTATAATAAAAATTGATGAGAAAAAAGGTCTTTATAGGTATAGCCTTCTTATTACTGGGGTTTCTACTTGGCGGGATTGCTTTTTATGTCTTTCAGAAACCCGCACCTCAGATTATCATCGAGCCGAAGGTTTCGGGTCAGGCAGAAGGCAAGGGCATCTCGTTTTCGGATGTGGTAAGCTCTGCTTCTCCGTCTGTTGTGAATATCTCCACTGTAAAGGTTTTAAGCCGTAGCGTGCCTTTTTCGGATGACCCGTTTTTTGAGTTTTTTAATGAGTTTTTCAGCCCATTTTATGATTCCGATATTCCGAGGAAGTGGAAGGAGCAGGGACTGGGATCAGGCGTAATAGTTTCACCAGATGGTTATATAATTACGAATAACCATGTTGTTTCGGATGCAGAGAGGATAAAGGTTACGCTTTTTGATAAGAGGACATTCAAGGCAGACATAGTTGGTGCTGACCCCAAGACCGACATAGCAGTTCTTAAGATTTCAGCCTCTGCCTTGCCTGTAATACCATGGGGAGATTCGGACAAGCTCAGAGTAGGCGAATTCGTTCTTGCCATAGGCAATCCATTTGGATTGAACCATACAGTGACGATGGGCATTATAAGCGCAGTTGGCAGGGCAAATGTCGGGATTGCCGAGTATGAGGATTTCATACAGACCGATGCGGCTATTAACCCCGGAAACTCAGGAGGTCCTTTAGTTGACACAAGCGGCAACCTCATCGGAATAAATACAGCTATATTTACAAAAAGCGGTGGGTATCAGGGAGTTGGGTTTGCAGTGCCAAGCAATATGGCACGACTCCTGATGGAACAGCTTCTGAAAGAAGGCAAGATAATAAGGGGCTGGCTTGGAGTTACGATTCAGGAGCTTACGCCTGAGCTAAGCCAGAAATTCGGGTATGAGACAGAAGGAGGTGCCCTCGTTGGTGAGGCAATGTCAGGCAGTCCTGCTGAAAAGGCCGGCATACGCCGTGGAGATATTATTGTCCAGTATGATGGAAAGGATGTGAGCAGTCCTTCGGTCTTAAAAAATCTGGTTGCCAGAAATAAGCCGGGCAAACAGGTGACTGTGAAGCTCTTCAGAAATAAAAGGTTTATAGATGTGGTTGTCACTGTTGGAGAGCCTCCAGCAGAGCTAAGCAGTGCTCAGCCTACGAATGAGAAAAAAGACAGCAGAAAGAGTGCATTCTCGGGTCTCTCTGTCATGGAACTGACAAAAGACATTGCAAGACAGCTTAGCCTTGACATGGCTGAGGGAGGAGTTGTGGTCGTTAAGGTCTCGGTAGGCACTCCTTCGGAAGACGCAGGACTTAAACGGGGCGATGTCATTCACGAGATAGATGGAAAACGAATTAGAAACATAGAGGATTTTAACCGCATCACCTATGAGATAAAAACTGAAGAGACAGTGCTGATGTACATTACACGAGGCAATAGAAAGTTCTATATAACAGTATTCACTTCATCGTAAAATAATACAAAAAGAAAGGAGGCTTAAAAAATTGTTCGTAATATTCAGGATAATTATTGTATCTCTGTTTTTAGCAATAGGCTATTATATCGGAGCAAAGTTCGACTCTCCGCTAATGGGCATTGCGGCAGGCGTTTCTTTAGGCTTACTATCGATACTCATGGAGATGATTCTAAGGAGGGTATCGATAGGCTCTATAATTGGAGGGTTTATCGGTCTTTCCTTGGGTGTTGTCACTGCTACGATTATCCTTGTGCCACTGAAGGCTGTAATCAGCGAGTACTTTAACATAGCACTGTTTATAGTGGGCTCGCTTTTAGGCTATACAGGGCTTTTAGTGGGAATCAAGAAGGGTCAGAGGCTTACTGTTTCTGGAATATTTAGGACACTAAAGGGTCAGCCCGAGGAGGGAAATCAGAAACTGCTTGACACATCTGTCATAATCGACGGAAGAATTGCCGATATATGCGAGACAGGATTCCTCGAGGGCACTTTTATAGTGCCACAGTTCATTCTTCAGGAGCTTCAGCATATAGCGGACTCTCCGGATTCGCTTAAAAAGGCAAGGGGAAGGCGCGGGCTCGACATACTTCACAGGGTTCAGAAGATGACCAACATAACCGTCAAGATAGTTGAGGAGGATTTCCCAAAGATAAAGGAAGTGGATGCCAAGTTAGTTGCACTGGGAAAGGCATTGAATGCCAAGGTCATTACGAATGACTTTAATCTCAATAAGGTTGCAGAGCTTCAGGGCGTCTCTGTGCTAAATATAAACGAGCTTGCAAATGCAATAAAGCCTGTTGTCCTGCCAGGGGAAGCCATAAGGGTCTTCATAATCAAGGAAGGCAAGGAGCACAATCAGGGAGTTGCCTATCTCGATGACGGCACAATGGTCGTTGTTGACAACGGTAGAAGGCTTATTGGCAAAAATGCAGATGTCACCGTAACGAGTGTGCTTCAAACCACTGCAGGAAGAATGATTTTCACGAAGCTTAAGGAAGATTACGAGAGAGAAGAAATAAGAGCGGCTAAATAGCCATATGAAACAAAAAAAAACCGTTGCCATCGTTCCATCGGCAGGTCAGGGCAAAAGGCTTGGTTTACACATAAGCAAGCCTTTTGTCCTGTTAATCGACAAACCCCTTATTGCATGGACACTCATCACCCTTAATTCCGTAGAGGAGATCTCGGAGATTATACCTGTTTTCAGGCAGGAAGATACGGCTGAGGCTATTAAGCTTATAGAGAGGTTTTCTATTACGAAGATAAAAAGAATCGCCTCGGGTGGTTCCGAAAGACAGGATTCGGTTTTAAATGGCTTAAGGCTCATAGGGGACTCCGTAGACATAGTTCTTGTACATGATGGCGTAAGGGCACTCGTTAAAAAATCCCTTATAGAAAACTCCATAGCAGAGCTCGAGGGCTATGACGGCGTAATAACCGCAGTGCCTCCAAAAGACACCATCAAGGAGACCGATGACTCTAAGATGGTTATAAGGACTCATAACCGCAGTGCCCTCTGGTCTATCCAGACGCCTCAGGTTTTCCCCTTCAAGACGCTTCTGGATGCCCATGAAAAGGCACTGTCCGATGGGTTTTATTCAACGGACGACTCGGCTCTCGTTGAAAGGCTCGGAGGAAAAATAAAGGTGCTCATGGGCTCATATAAGAATATCAAAGTTACAACTCCTGAGGACATTTTAGTAGCAGAAGCCCTTATGAAGACGGAGACTGGCAATCTATGAGAGTTGGCTTTGGATATGACTCCCACAGACTTGAGTATGGCAGAAGGCTTATCATTGGTGGTATAGAAATCCCTTTTAAAAAGGGGCTCGTTGGTCACTCAGACGGAGATGTGCTTTTACATTCGATTATAGATGCCATAATCGGTGCCCTTGGGCTCGGAGACATAGGAACACATTTCCCTGACACGGATGACAGATGGAAGTCTGCCTCAAGCCTTAGCCTTCTTAAAGGCATCGTTGGACTTGCCAATGCCAATGGCTATGAGGTCTTATGGGTAGACTCTACTGTTATTGCAGAGGAGCCTAAGCTTGCACCTTATATAGATAAAATGAAAGACTCCATATCAACCACTGGAATCCCGGCAGGCTCGATAAACATAAAGGCAAAGACAAACGAGAAAATGGGCTTTGTAGGCAGGGGTGAGGGCATTGTTTCATATGCAGTGTGTCTTTTAAAAAGGTTTTGACAGAAGCCCATATTACTCTATAATATATCAGAATGAAAAAGGTATATGTCTTTGAAAAAAACAAACTCGCATTGAAGTTCCTGAAGGACTTTTTTAAGGGCTCCCGAGAATACTCTGCAAGGTTTTATACGGATGAAGGTAAACTCAAGGCTCTTAAAAAAGGCTGTCATGCCCTTATACTGGGAGCACCAGATTACGCAGAAAAAATAAATCTTTCAGAGATTCAGTGCCCTTTGATAGCAACGGTCTTAGATGTAACAAAAGGCATGAGAAGCATTATTAAGCATAATATCGAAAGCTACCTGATTTATCCATTTCATAAGGATGACCTCGAATATAAGCTCAGAAGTGTTTACGAAAAAAGAGGCTGGATCGAGAAACTCTATACAGAAAAAAAAGACCTCGAGGCTATAGCGGACATTACATACCACATCTCATCTTCCCTTAACCCGAAGGAGGTTTTGTTCTTTGTCGTAAAAAGGTTAAGCAGTATAATCAATGTAACAAGGTGCTCTGTCTTAAGCATAGGCGTTGGAGAGCATACACACGCAACTGTAGTTTCATCCTTTGAAGACCCAAAGATAAAGGACATAAAATTAGACCTCAAGAAATATCCTGAGATAAGAAAGGCACTCAGGATTAAAAAAACAGTTATTGTAAAGGATGCAATGACAGACCCCATTATGAAGCCTATCAGGGAAATCATTAAACCTATTGGGATAAAGTCCATTGTCGTTATACCTGTTATATTCAGGGATGAGGTTATAGGGTCGCTCTTTTTAAGGACATCGAGAGCAGGGCATATCTTTACGGATAGGGAGATTAAGCTCTGTAGTGCAATTGCAAAGGCATCTGCAACTGCCCTTTATAATGCATTTCTCTTTGAGAAGCTCTCTACTGAAAAGGCAAAGCTCGAAAAACTTGCCATAACAGATTTTCTGACAGGGGTTTACAACATCAGGTATCTTTACCATCGTCTGGATGAGGAATTCAGCAGGTCCCAGAGGTATAATAGCCCCTTAAGCTGTATCATGTTTGACATAGATTATTTTAAGGCAGTCAACGACACTTATGGTCACAGGATTGGCGATATAGTGCTAAGGGAGTTTGCCCAGCTTATAAAAAGGCACACGAGGAAGTCGGATGTGTTTGCCCGATACGGAGGCGAAGAGTTCATACTGCTTCTGTCTCACACATCGCTTCGGGGTGCAGTTTCAGAGGGTAAAAGACTAAGCAGGGTCGTAAAAGAGCACCGTTTTAAGGAAATCGGAGACAAAAGGCTCACTGTGAGCATGGGTGTTTCGTCCTGCCCGCATAAAAGGATAAAGACACAGGATGACCTTATAACCTTTGCAGATAGTGCACTATTTGAGGCAAAAAACAAAGGAAGAGATAAGGTCGTTGTCTTCAAATAAGCCTTATGGAGTTAATAGTCTCGCATATAAATGCTGACTTCGATGCGTTTGCATCGATGGTAGCCGCAAAAAGACTTTATCCCGATGCAGAGATGCTTTTCCCCGGCTCTCAGGAGAAAAAGCTCAGGGACTTCATCGATGCATTTCATCCTGTTTCTATAAAACGCCTGAAGGATATAGATTTCTCAAAAGTAAAGAGGCTGATAATAGTTGACACAAAGTCTCCCGAAAGAATAGGTCCTGTTTCGGAGCTGATTAAGGAGAAAGGGCTGAAGATACACATATATGACCACCACCCTCCACAGGAAGGAGATATTAAGACAGACATGGAGGTCATAGAGGAGGTCGGTGCAACTGTAACTATATTAGTGGAGCTGATTAAGGAAAAGGCAATTAAACTTACTCCTATGGAGGCAACTATCCTCTCATTGGGCATATACGAGGAAACAGGGAGTCTCCTTTTTCCAACGACCACCGAGCGGGACATTCAGGCACTTGCCTATCTTTTAAGAAGCGGTGCGAGCCTGAAGATTGTTTCAACCTATATAAGGACAGAGCTTGGGAGGGATGAGCTTGACCTTCTGAATGAGCTTATGCAGACATCCGAGGAGGTCATTATTCACGGCATAAAGGTAAAGCTCGCAAAGGCATCGAGAGAAGGTTATCTTGGCGATGCCGCACACCTTGCCCACAGGCTCATGGATATGGAAGACATAGATGCCCTGCTCCTCCTGCTTCAGATGGAAGGTAAGATACTTATGGTTGGAAGAAGCAGGGTGCCTGAGCTAAATGTAGGAGAGGTGCTCGAGGAATTTGGCGGAGGCGGGCATCCAACTGCGGCATCCGCAACCATTAAAGAGATCCCCCTCGAAATACTTTACGAAAAAGCTCTCAAGGCTATTAAAGCCTCTGTAAAGCCTGCCAAGACCGCAGGCGATATCATGACCCGTCCTGTCATAACTATAAGCTCAACGAGCAACATTAAAGATACCGAGGCAATGATGACGAGATACGGTGTTAATGTCCTTCCAGTTGTCGAAAACGGAAAATATAAAGGCATAATCTCCAGAGAGGCGGTTGAGAAGGCACTGTTTCATGGCTTTAGAAAGAGCAAGGTCATGGATTTCACTACAACCGATGTAGCCACCGTAACAAAGGGCACAGCCATCCGAGATGTGGAGACTACGATGATAGAGGGAAACCAGAGGTTTATGCCTGTTATGGAAGCCGAAAAAATCGTAGGGGCAATAACAAGGACAGACCTCCTGAGAGTCATCTATGAGGAGTTCCTTAAAAGAAGCAGGATAAAGGAGCCCTCTCCAGAAGAAAAAGCAGGTGTCGGCAAAAACCTCTCATCTTTCATCAAGGAGAGATTTCCAGATGAGATATATGGAATACTCAGACTTTCAGGCGAGATAGGAGATGCCTTAGAGCAGGCAGTATACATGGTTGGAGGCTCTGTCAGAGACCTTCTGAGGGCAGAGGAAAACCTTGACATAGACATAGTCATCGAGGGTGATGGAATAGCCTTTGCAAAAGAGCTCGGTAAAAAACTTGGGGCAAAGGTGAAAACCCATGAAAGATTCGGAACCGCAAAGATAATAAAAGGAGACCTCTTCTTCGATGTGGCAACTGCAAGGACAGAATACTATGAATCTCCTGCCGCACTTCCAACCGTGCAGATATCCTCGATAAAGAAAGACCTCTATAGGAGAGACTTTATAATCAATACGCTTGCCATAAAACTAAACCCGAGGGATTTTGGCCAGCTTGTGGATTTCTTTGGCGGACAAAGAGACCTCAGGGAAAAAACCATAAGGGTCCTTCATAACCTAAGCTTTGTCGAGGACCCAACAAGGGCATTCAGGGCAATCAGGTTTGCCGAGAGATTCGGCTTCAAGCCTTCAAAGCATACGGAGAACCTTATAAAATCGGCAATCAAGATGAACCTCTTCGAGAAGCTTTCAGGCACAAGACTTTATGAGGAACTGCTCCTTATCTTTTATGAGGCAGAGCCTGCAAAAATCCTCAAGAGGCTTTCGGATTATGACCTTCTGAAGGCAATACATCCCCTGCTTTCATGGAGCGATGAGCTCAGCATGACCCTTAATGGAATTCATGAAAGCCTTCTTTGGTTTAGTCTGTCTTTCATAGAGGAAAAGCCTGATAAGGGCGTAATGTATCTCATGGCACTCGTCTCAGGACTAAAAGATGAAGATAAAGATACTGCCCTGAACAGGCTTTCTATGCCTGTAAAATTAAAAGGAGCTGTGATAAAAGGCATCGGCGATGCAAAAAATATAGTAAAAGTTCTGCCTCTTAAGGAGCCCGCAGAGATATATGATGCACTCTCAGGGCTTTCTTTAGAGACAGTCCTTTTTGCCATGTCAATCGCAAAGGAGCAGGTTAAAAAGAAAGAGCTATCGAAATATCTCCTTGAATGGAAAAAGGAGAAGCCTCTTATTTCGGGAAACGACCTCAAAGAGATGGGTATTTCACCAGGGCCTCTTTATTCTAAGATCTTCAAGGAGGTCACCCACGAAAAACTAAAGGGCAGGCTCAAAACCAAAGAGGACGAGGAGAGCTTTGTAAAGGAATATCTAAAGGCTATGGCAGTCACTTAAGCCCCAAAACATCCTGCATGTCATAAAGCCCTGGTGGCTTTCCATTAAGCCAGAGGCTTGCTCTGAGTGCACCCCTCGCAAATGTATCCCTGCTCGATGCCCTGTGAGTGAGCTCTATCCTTTCGCCAAGACCTCCGAATATGACTGTGTGCTCTCCCACAATGTCTCCTGCTCGAATGACTTGTATGCCAATCTCTTTTTTTGTCCTTTCTCCTATGAGCCCTTTTCTTGTATAGACCAAAACCTCATCGAGGTTTCTTCCCATGGCTTCTGCTATTGCCTCTGCCATTCTGAGGGCAGTTCCCGATGGCGAATCCTTCTTGAGCCTGTGATGCGCCTCTATTATCTCTATATCATATTCGTCTCCCAATGTCCTTGCCACATCCTTGAGAACCTTAAGAAGAAGGTTTACTCCTAAAGACATGTTTGAGGCAACAACACAGGGAATTTTCCTTGAATGCTCTTTTAGCTCAGCCATATCCTCTTTTGACAGACCTGTCGTGCCAATAACCATTGCCTTTCCTTTGTCAGAGGCAATCCTTATGTGCTCCATCGTTACCTGAGGAGATGTGAAATCTATTATGACATCTGCATCGGCTATGGATGCAGAGATAGAGTCCGTAAGCTTTACTCCAATCTCGCCAACTCCGACGACCACTCCAACATCCCTTCCGATGTCTTTATGTCCCTTTTTCTCTAATGCTCCCACAAGCCTCAATCCCGAGTATTCTTTCGAGAGGGCAGTTATACGGACCCCCATCCTTCCCCCTGCACCTGCAACTGCAATATTTACCATAGAGACCTCCTAAGCGATTTTCTCGATACTGCCTTTATCCTGAATATGTGCTGGCATAAGTGCATTTATTATAATTAATTTAGAAGATTAATCGCAATTTCTTCTGCATAGCCTATGTTACCTCTTTATACTAATAAGAAAGCACCTCTCATGTGTTAAACTTATAGGCAAAACCAATGGCTCAAAATAGCGAAATAACATCTGCCAGGGACGAAATAAAGAGGCTTCGGGCAGTCATAAGAGAGCTTACTTTAGACCTTGAAAGTATGCTTAGGCTAAGGGGCTTCAGGGTCTATAAAAAAGAGCCTAAAGAAGACCTCCTCTTGCCAGAGGAAACATTTAGAGATACAGAAGGGGTCATTGACCCCTTCTACGAGATGCTGAAAAAATACTCTTTCAGACTTTTCCTAAGAGATGTCATAAAGCATCAGGAATCATTCAGAAAGGCTAATGTCACAAAGTATGCCACAGGAGAGGTCACAGAAGACTATATTAATTACCTTCTAAGGGTCAAGCTCATAGAGCCATTAGGAGAGGAAACATTCAGGCTCAAAAAAAGACCTATAAAGAGTTTTGGCGAGACCTTAGAGTGGTTTGTTTCGGAGCTCTTCAAAAGGGAGTTTTTGACAGAGACAATGTGGGGTGTGAGATTCAAAAGGCCAAAGGTAGGTGGAGACTATGACCTCATTGCAAAGATAAACAGCTCGATCCTTTATATGGAGGTCAAATCCTCCCCTCCAAAACAAATATATGCAAACGAAATCACTGCTTTCATGGATAGGATAGAAGACCTCCAGCCTTCGATTGCCATATTCTTAATGGACACAGAGCTTAGGATGAAGGATAAGATTGTCCCGATGTTCGAGGAGGAACTCAAAAAGAGATACCCTGAGCCGCCTCGTGTTTTAAGGCTTCATAAAGAACTCTTTCACATTGGATATAAAATCTTTATAATAAATACTAAGGACACAATTACAGGCAACATAGAAACAGTCCTGAGTTCATATTTTAGGAGGAAAGGATGATTGAAACTCCGAATATCTGTGCAGTGTGCGCATGGAGGGCAACCTGCCAGAAAAAATTCTCGATCTCTGGCAAAAACATTAGATGCCCTGACTTTGTAAAAGATGCGTCTTTGGACATTGACTCTAAAGCCAAAGAGCCTGAAAAAACAGACAGCCAAAAGGAGAAATAGATTTTCAGGGTAGTTACATATGCTATCCTGACAGTCCTCCTTGTAGTAACTGCCTCTGTGTTTTTTAGTAAGATCACTATCACCGAGACATCTGACAAAGACAGCCCTCAAACCTCAAACACTAATAGCCATAGGATGGTCATCAGCCTTTCAGGCTCTAATGAGCCGACTATTAAGGAACCTGAGATTCTGATTCAAGTGGAGACATATAAAGCATCGATAACCAATGAAACAGCAGTCAGGGCAATCGAGAGCTTTAATAAAAAAGATTTTAGAACTGCGATAGAGCTTTTCAGGGAGCTCTCCAAAGAAGACAAAAAGGCATTGGCGGCACTGGGCATCTCGTATTATATGATGGATGACTACGACATGGCACAAAGATATCTCGAGGAATCGTTGTATTATAACGAAAGCTTTGCCGCAAGAAAATTTCTTGCATTCATCTACTACAAAAGGGATGACCTCGAAAGTGCTCTTAGCAGTGCTGAAAAAGGGCTTTCTACTCAGGATGACCCTGAGCTCAGGACACTCTACGAAAAGGTTCAAAGGGAGCTAAATACCCAGCAAAACTTCATAAAGGAAAGCGCCATTCACTTCAAGGTATTCTTTGATGGATACGAACATAGCGGTTTAAGCAGAAAGGTCTTAGATATACTTGAAGATGCCTATGACTCCATAGGGACCGAGATATTTTATTTCCCACGGGAGCCTATAACTGTTATACTTTATACGGAAAAGGACTTTTTTGACATAACAAAAGGTCCTGAATGGTCTGGAGGGATATACGACGGAAAGATTAGGATTCCCTTCAGGGGAGTCGAGAAAAAAGAGGAGGCTCTTAAAAGAATGCTCCGCCATGAATACACCCATGCCCTCGTGCACCAGATAACAAAAAACTGCCCTACATGGCTCAATGAAGGGCTTGCCGAGTATTTCTCGGGAGCTAACGAAAAAACCGGGCAGATAATTCCGCTAAGGGAACTTGAAGGGTCATTTCTAAGTCTTGGCAAAGACAAGGTGAAAACAGCCTATCAGGAAAGCTACTCCGCTATCTCATACCTCATAGAAAGATACGGACTACTGAGCATAAAACATCTGCTTGTCTCCTTAGGAGAGGGCAAGGATTTAAACAGTGCATTTCAAGAGGCATTCTCCATAAGCTATGAGGAGTTTGTCTCAACATGGGGGGATAACGAAATATGATATATAACAGTTTCTTTGGATTCAGCGAGGAGCCTTTTGGAGTAACACCGGACCCGAAGTTCTTCTATATGAGCAGAAAGCACGAGGAGGCAATCGCACATATTAGCTTTGGGATAAACGAAAACAGGGGATTTGTAATGCTAACAGGCGAGATAGGCTCCGGGAAAACAACTGTCATAAGATATTTTCTTGAGAACCTCGACAAAAAAACTCATACATCCTTAATACTTAACCCAATGGTCGAGCCACTTGACCTTCTGAAGCTCATTACACATGATTTTGGAATCCGCTATTCGGGCAATACATACAAAGACCTCATGGACAGTCTAAATAATTTTCTTATCAAGTGTTTTGAAAAAGACGAAAAAACAATACTTATAATCGACGAGGCTCAGGAGATGTCCATGGAATGTCTTGAGTTCATAAGACTCCTTTCTAACCTTGAAACAGACACTCATAAGCTCCTTCAGGTAATTCTCGTAGGACAGCCTGAGCTTAAAGAGCTAATATCCAGCGAGAGGCTAAGACAGCTTGACCAGAGGGTTGCCGTAAGATACCACCTCGAGCCCCTTGACGAGGCAGATGTATCGGGTTATATAAAGCACAGGCTCAAGGTAGCAGGCAGTTTGACAGTGGCATTCCCCAAAAAAGGTATAACCTCTATCTACAGGGCAAGCCATGGCATCCCACGACTCATAAACCTATGTTCAGACAGGTCACTTATGCAGGCTTATGCAGAAGGCAGGCAAGAGATAACTACTAAAGCCATAAAGACTGCCTTGAAAGAATTAAGCATTGAAGAAAAACCATCACCCCTCCTTCTTAAGCCTGCATTTGTAGGTCCAATATTGTTTTTAATAGCAGTGTTGATTGCACTCTTAATAGTATCAAAAGAAACCGGCATTAAGTCTCCAGTCCCAATTGTAAACACTGCCCATATAGCAAACACCTCTGAAGTAAAGGAGGAAAAGACCTCAGACATCTCGATAGTTAACGACATATTCATGACAAGCAATAGCCTTCTCGTAGAGGAGACAAGCATCCTTAACCTTTTAACTATATGGGGCGAGAAGAATTTAAAGACAGAGAAAATCATGGATGATATAAAAAACAGAGGCTATCTCCAGTATGAATTTAAAGACCCTGCTAAGATAATGAACTTCAACCTGCCTGTCATAATATTATTAAAGGATAAGTCCGTTGTGCTTAAACTTCTTGTCGGAAAAAATGCCCTTATCATAGACCCAACCGAGGGCAAAAAAATCCTTACATTTAGTGAGATTAAAGACAAGATAACCACTATTAAACTTTTCTACAAAAGCAAGTATACTGGGGAGAAGGCTGATATCGAGACACGGATTATGCGCTCTATAGATGCCAACTCACCAAGACTGGTTTTATAAAAACCAAAAGGGGGGCTTATGGATTTAAAAGGAATAATCTCAATTAAAGACGGAAGGCTTACATTACAGAGCGAGACAAGACTCAAGGATGCAATAGATAGGCTTATATACGATGCAGTTTTTACAGAGGATGTAGATAAGAGAAATGGGCAATTTATCCTGATTAAAGAGGCATGCAAAGAGGCAGGTGTAGTTCCTTCCTCCATACAAGGGCTTTATGAGGAGATGGGAAAAGGCTATCCGGGCTTCACAGTTCCTGCTATAAACATAAGGGGGCTTACATACGATACCGCAAGGGCAATATTCAGGCAGGCAATAAGAATGAATGTAGGTGCACTCATATTCGAGATAGCCCGCTCCGAGATTGGCTATACAAAGCAAAGACCACTTGAGTATTCAACTGTTGTAATGGCAGCTGCACTAAGGGAGGGATATAAAAGTCCTGTATTCATACAGGGTGACCATTTCCAGCTCGTAAGGAAAAACTATATGTCAGACCCGCAGGCTGAGACAGGCTATGTGAAGGGACTCATAAAAGAGGCAATAGAGGCAGAGTTCTATAACATAGACATTGACTCATCTACACTCGTTAATCTTGAAAAAGAAACGATAAAGGAACAGCAAAGACCGAACTTTGAGGCAACATCTGACCTCGCAGGCTATATAAGGGAGATTGAGCCATCAGGGATTACCATCTCCACAGGCGGAGAAATCGGAGAAATCGGAGGCAAAAACAGCACACCCGATGAGCTGAGGGCATACCTTGATGGCTTCAAAGAGGTATTCAAAGGAACTAAAGGACTTAGTAAGCTCAGTGTTCAAACGGGAACTGCACACGGCGGAGTCGTCCTTCCTGACGGAACTCTTGCAAAGGTAAAAATAGATTTCGAGACATTGAGAATACTTTCTGACTTAGCAAGAAAAGACTATGGGCTTTCAGGCTGTGTCCAGCATGGAGCCTCGACACTGCCAGAGGAGGCATTCGATATGTTCCCTAAGACAACTACATCGGAGGTTCATCTGGCAACTGGGTTTCAGAATATCATGTATGACTCCCCTGCCCTACCCTCTGAGTTTAGAAACGAGGTTTATGACTTTATAAAGAAAGAATATGCAAAGGAAAAGAAAGAAGGTCAGACAGAAGAGCAGTTCATCTATAGCACTCGTAAAAAAGGCTTTGGAACTCTTAAGAAGATGTGGTGGGATTTGCCAGAAAGTGTAAAAGCACCCATAATGAAAGAGCTTGAAGATAAGTTCGGATTGCTTTTTGAGAAACTGAAAGTGGGAAATACAAAGGATATAGTAAATAGGACTGTAAAGGCTGTAAAAATTAAGAAGGAGATACCTCACATTCTTGACATAAGCAAATATTGATGCAATAATAGAATCATAGCGAATCATTTTTTGAGTCAAGGAGTGATTAATTGAAACAGATTTCTTTAAGAAGAATACCTGATGAGATTGAATCACTGGTAAAAAAAGAAGCAAAGGCAAAGGGGTTAAGTCTTAATAAGGCGTTTATTTCTCTTTTAGAAAGGACGACAGGCATAAAAACAAAGGAGAAAAAAACGCTGTATCATGATCTGGACAGTCTGTTTGGTGTATGGTCAAAAAACGAGGCTACAGCATTCAATAACAGCCTTCAGTTACAGCGAAGAGTTGATGAAGACTTATGGAAAAAAACAGGATAATCCTGGATACATCAGCCTATTCTGCCTACTTGAGAGGAAGCTTGGAGATTAAATTATCAATTCAGCAGGCAGACGAGATATTTTTAAATCCTGTAATACTCGGTGAACTGCTGGCTGGTTTTATGATGGGTAAAAGTGAAAAGAAAAACAGGGCTATACTTGAAGAGTTTCTTTCTTCACCAAGGGTTAAGGTTGTGGCTATTGATGAAGAGACATCAGAAAGGTATGCTGTGATAATTAATCATCTCAGGAAGAAAGGCACGCCGATACCTACAAATGATTTATGGATTTCTGCCTCTGCCATGCAACATGGTTTGAAGGTTGTAACTACTGACAACCACTACCTGAAGGCGCCCCAGATAATAACTGAATATTATCAGATGGACTGACAAAGGATTATTTAAGAGATTGTTGCTTGTATTTTTGAGGCGGTGTTTTATGAAAAAATTATCTGCATATGTCTTAATTATCTCTATGCCAGCAGGAGGAGACCAAATAAGCTCCACTTATGATGAAAAAGGTCATGGGCTTTTCACATACTTTATGCTTAGGGGGCTGAAGGGCAAAGGCAATGCGGATGGGGATGGGAGGTTGATTGAGAGATAAAACTCATTTGATTTGTGATAAAATAACCATAGAAATGTGGGGTTTCCAGAGAAGGAAATCCAAGATGATAAGGATGCATATGTTTAGGAATATAAAGGATTCAGAAATATTTACGAGGTTGGCAGATTTCTTTGAAAAGAAGCCTGAAGTTTTGCTTGTTTTCCTCTTTGGCTCCGCGGCAAGCATGAAAATGGCAGAAGGAAGCGACATAGATATCGGGATTCTTTTTGAATCCCAGCCTGATGTTTATGAGATTAATGAACTGGAAAGTGAATTGAATTCAATATTTAAAAGAGACATTGATATTGCTGTCTTAAATTCTGCTTCGCCTATTTTAAAGATGCAGGTCTTGAAAAATGGTGTCTTGGTTTTTGCAAAAGGTAAAAAGATTTATAACCAATTTTATGTGGATGCAGTCAATCAATACGATGATTTAAAACAGACGAGGAAGGTATGCGAAGGTAATATTCTGAAAGGAAGAATATATGCCCGATAAGGATGTTGCCCTTGCAAAAGCCGCTTCTATTCAAAGGTGTCTTAGACGAATCAAGGAAGTAACAGGGTTGAACCCAGACTCCCTTGATGAAATGAATAAACAGGACATCCTTGTATTAAACCTCCAAAGGGCTGTGCAATCTGCCATTGACCTTGCAGCTCATATTATTGCCTCGGAAGGATTAGGTATTCCGGATACCATCAAGGATAATTTTGTAAAGCTGGAACAAGCAGGAATCATCAGTAAAGATTTATCTAAAAAGATGCAGTCAATGGTCGGCTTCAGAAATATTGCAATCCATGACTATCAGGAGATAAATGTTGAGATTCTGAAAACCATTCTTGTCAAACATCTCAAAGACCTCGAAGACTTTTATGCAGTTATCCTTGTGCATTTTAATTTTGCGAAGCAGTAGAGGATGGTAGTGAGGGAGGCAGGGTTATGAAAAGACTTGGTGATTCAAAGGCTTTAATTTCTTTAATCAGTGGAATCTTTATCCTGCTCATTTTGCTTTCAGGATGCACAACAATAGATTATGCCCTTATTGCAAAATCTTACACCGAGGAAAAAGGTCAGCATGATGAGGCAATCAAAAACGCCAAGCAGGGTATAGCCCTCAATCCACGATATGCCCCTAATTGGTACTGGCTGGGTGTAGCATATTTTCGTAAGAGCAATTACGATGAGGCAATCCGAGCCTTTAATAGAGTGGTTGAACTCAGACCAGCCGGAGATCAGTTTCAATCCAGCTATAATTTTTTAGGCTGGGCTTACTATCAGAAAGGTAATTATGATGAAGCAATAAGAGATTTAAACAAGGCAATAGAGTTAAAGCCTACGGATAGTGACTCACTCCGCATTAGAGGCTGGGCTAAACATCACAAGGGTAGTTTTAACGAAGCAGTCAGTGATTTTAATAAGGCACTGGAAAATATTGAGCCAAAAGATAAAGATTTATTAAAGGATGCCCTGAGGGGCAAGGCATTTTCATATCTTGGGCTTGGAGATAAAGAGACCGCGCTCAATTTAATTAAACAGGCAAAATCGGCATCAGACTACGACAATAATTATGACCTTTCTCTTATATACTATGTTACAGGAGACAAAGAAAAGGCATGGGAGTATAGAGGTGGAAAGGGGATGGTTGGAGTACAGATAAAAGACTACAGCAAAGGCATGATAAAAGGTGCGGAAGCAGTAGGAATTGTAGAGGGTAGTCCAGCAGAGAAGGCAGGTATGTTGGTTGGAGATATAATCCTTAAATTGAATGATGCAGATATAACAGGAATGATGGATTTTTTAAACAAAGCAAAGACATTAATCCCGGGGACAATAGCAAAAATAAAAGTATTGAGGGAGGGCATAGAAAAGGATTTGTCCCTTCCTGTTGCCTCAGCAGAGGCTTTGATGGAAAAGAATCCACTTATAGCTCCCATTATTGCAAAGAAAAAAGGCAAACCCGAAACAATAGCCAAACTGCCTCAGGAAGTTTCTCCAGTCATTAAATCCGATGTTGACGAACTTCCTTCCATAAAGGCAAAGCCAAATAAAAACGCATACGCTATTGTCATCGGCATAGAGGAATACCGTCAGAAATTGCCAAAGGCTGATTTTGCAGCTCATGATGCAAAGACCGTATCAGAATACCTCACAAATGTAATGGGCTACTCAGGAGAGAATGTAGTTACTCTTTTAAATGACCATGCGACAATGAGTGATTTTGTAAAGTATTTTGAAAAATGGCTTCCAAACAGGGTTGAAAAGGGTGCAACTATTTTTGTCTATTATTCAGGTCATGGAGCACCTGACCCTAAGGCAGGAGAAGCATATCTCGTGCCCTATGATGGAGACCCGACTTTCATAGTAGAGACTGGTTATCCTCTTAAGAGGCTCTATGAGTCTTTAGGAAGGCTTGAGGCAGAAGTGGTCATAGTTGCCCTTGATTCGTGTTTTTCAGGTGGTGGCGGAAGGTCTGTGCTTGCAAAAGGGACAAGACCCCTTGTAATTACAATGGATAATTCTATGGTCTTAAGCCAAAAGATAGCTGTGCTTTCAGCATCAGGAGGAGCTGAGATAAGCTCAACTTACGATGAGAAAGGTCATGGACTTTTCACATACTTTATGCTTAGGGGACTTAAGGGCGAGGCTGATGTAAACAGAAACGGTTCAATTGAGATTGGTGAGCTATTTGGCTATCTCAAGCCTGAAGTGGAGCGCATAGCAAGAAGACTCTATAACAACGAGCAGACCCCACAGCTTATTATTTCGGATGAAAAGCAAGATATGATATTGATTGGAGGACAGTAAATGAAGGAAATTCTTGCAATAGTTGTTGGTGGAGGACCTGCACCCGGGATTAACGGGGTCATAAGTGCGGCTACGATTGAGGCTATTAACGAAGGAAAACAGGTCATTGGTATCATGGGCGGATTTAAAAGCCTCTTTAAAGGAGATAAAAGGTCTGCTATTCCGCTAAGCATAGAGGATGTTACGAGGATTCATGTTCAGGGTGGCTCTATACTTAAGACATCGAGAGATTATCCTGAAAAGGTAAAAGAAGGCTTTAAAACCATGATGTCCACACTCAAGGCACTCAAGGTTAGATACCTTGTGACAGTTGGTGGAGACGGAACCCTCTTTATGGCAAGATGGATTGAGCGGGAGGCAAAAGGCTCGATTGCAGTCATCCATGTGCCAAAGACAATAGATAACGACCTGCCACTTCCAGGCGGAATGCCCACCTTTGGCTACGAGACTGCAAGACACTGGGGTGTGGAGATTGTCGAAAACATCATGGAGGATGCAAGGACAACAGGCAGATGGTATTTCATCACAACAATGGGCAGATACACAGGTCATCTTGCCTTAGGCATTGGAAAAGCCGCAGGCGTAACCATATCCCTTATACCAGAGGAATTCAAAGGAGACAAGCTCTCCTTCAGAGCAGTAGCTGACATCTTAGAGGGCTCCCTAATAAAAAGGCTTTCGCTTGGAAAAAACTATGGGGTAGCCATTCTCGCAGAAGGAATATCGAGTAAGTTTGACATGGAAGAGCTTTCGCAATACGAACAGCTCGAAAAAGACGAGACAGGCAGGGTAAGACTCTCTGAGATACAATTAGGCAGACTGATTAAAAACATCGTAAGGGAGAGCTTAAAGAAAAGAGGCATCGATATAACCATTGTGGATAAAAACATTGGCTATGAATTAAGAGCCGCAAACCCCATCCCTTTCGATGCAGAATACACAAGAAACTTAGGATTCGGAGCAGTGAGGTTTCTTCTTCTTGGAGGCACAGGCTCAATGATAGTTTTCTATGAAGGAAGGCTCAAGCCAGTGCCTTTTGTTGAGATGGTAGAGCCCTCTACTGGTAAAACAAGGCTCAGGTATATGGATACCTCATCAGAGACATATATGGTTGCAAGAAAATATATGATAAGGCTCGAAAAAGAAGATTTCTCAGAGGATAAAATTAAAAGGCTTGCCACCGTAGGACAGATGACAGAGGAGGAATTCAGAAAGAGATTTTCCTATCTCACCGAACAAATACAATACCCATAAAAAGAGCCTGATTAAAATCATATCCTATTAAAATGTCTTATACTAAAATATCCATATGCAAAAGAGTAACCGTTCTTATCTAAGAAAGCTTCGATATACCTTTCAATGGGGAGTTTTCTGCCTCGTAGTCTATGCAGGCTACAAATTATACCTTTTTATAGAGCATTTCACCTCAGGCACAGCCTTAATTCAAAGACCGCCTCTTGTCGATGGGTTTCTTCCAATAGGTGCACTGATGAGCCTTAAGCTCTGGATAATAGAAGGGGTCTTTGACAGCATCCATCCAGCTTCGCTCGTAATCTTCCTTTCAGCCCTCATCGTGTCTCTGCTTTTGAGGAAAAGCTTCTGTGGCTGGCTCTGCCCTGTTGGCACACTTTCAGAAGCAGTCTTTAAGGCAGGCAAAAGGTTATTCGGAAAGAATTATAAACTATCCTCATATATCGATTACCCTTTGAGGTCGGTTAAATATATCCTTCTTGGGTTTTTCCTCTATGTGGCGGGAAAGATGTCCTCAACTGCCATAGAGGGGTTTTTGAACACTTTTTACTGGAAGGTGGCTGATATAAAAATGCTTAAGTTTTTCACTGAGATGTCTGCCCTAACATTTACAGTCCTTCTCGGTTTATTAGTTTTATCGCTTTTTTTAAAGAACTTCTGGTGCAGGTATCTCTGCCCCTATGGAGCATTGCTTGGGATATTGAGTCTTTTAAGCCCTTTAAAGATAACGAGGAATGATGAGGCATGCACACATTGTCATCTCTGCACAAAGAACTGCCCGTCTCATCTTCCTATCGAAGAAAAACAAAGGCTAAAATCTCCTGAATGCACAGGGTGCCTTACATGCGTAAGTGTTTGTCCCTCAAAAGGCGCACTGGATATCTCACTTCATAGAAAACCTGTTAACCCTTTGATTTACACGGCATTAATCGTAGTGGTGTTTTTCGGCATCATATCCATTGGCAAACTTACAGGCAGATGGCATTCATCTTTAACATATGAGGAATACAAAGCAGTCATACCCGTGATTTCGGAGCTTATGCATCCTTAAAAAAGCCTGCCCTCCTCTTTTTGAGTTTTCTCCTTTCTGCCAGCATGCTTGTGTTCAAATATCTTTACCTTCCCGTATTCGCCATCAAATCCCGGTGTGATTGAGACATCACCCTTTCGCATCTTTTCAATTGCCTGAGAGAGCCTTTCCGAGCATTTAGATATGTCTTCAATAGTAGTATCCATAAGAATATTCAATTCATTTCCGAGTGTGCCGATTAACTTGAAATACTCCTTCTCAACTGCCTTGCTACCGGTGCCTGTATTTAATGCCTCTGATATTATCTCAACAAGGGGAATAAGCGAATAAAATGGGATTTGGAGGTGCTGTTCCTCTCTATCTGCAAGCACTTCTACCCTATGCATAACGCCTATGGTCAGCCTTTTTCCGCAGACAGGACAGAGATAATTATTCCTTATCGTCTCCTCTGGGGGCATGCTTACACCACAGAGCCTGTGGCCATCCCAGTGGTATTTGCCTTCTTCTGGAAAAAACTCTATAGTGCCACCGAAGCCCTTTTTTGTCCTTATGGCATCGAGCATGGAGGTGTATGAGATTTCCGTATCGAATATATTAGCCTCCCTGCCTATTTTTTGTGGTGAATGGGCATCTGAATTTGAGATGAGTGTAATTCTGTCAAGGAAGGAAAGCCTCCAGTTCATCGGAGGGTCAGAGGAAAGCCCTGTCTCTATGGCATATACATTAGGTGTAAGCTCATCAAAACATTCATCGAGGGAATCAAAGCCTGAGAATGCACCGAATACAGAGAAATGCGGGGTCCATGCATGTGCAGGTATGAGCATGGCGTTTTCCGAGACCTTAAGAACTATCTCGAGGAGCCTCTTTGCATCGAGACCCAAGATAGGTCTTCCATCTGCCGAAAGATTCCCAATCCGTGAAAGCCTTTTGTTTATCTCATCTACTACGACAAGAGAAGGGGCAAGGATTATGGAGTGTACCTTTCTAAGCCTTCCTCCCTTGCTGTATATAGAGCTTATCTCGGCAGAAAGCATGAAAAACACATCGCTCAATGAGGATGATGGGACATCAGAGGGGATATATTGTTTCTTAAGCCTGAAAAGCCCATCTGATACCGGTTCTAATTTTTCCTTTAGCTCCTTTAGCCAGAGGGGATGGGTAAAATCCCCTGTGCCTATTACTTTTATGCCCTTAATCTGCGCCCATCTCGAAATGCCCTCAGGGGTCATGTCCTTGCTCGTTGCACGGGAGTATCTTGAATGCATATGAAGGTCTGCTATAAATCTCATGGGTAATTATAATGCCCTGCACTCCTCCCCCCAGTCAAGACAGAAAGGAGGGCAGGCCTGGACCTGCCCTCCCCAACAGCCCCTTATTTAGTGAGTTGAATAGTTATCAGCTTATCCTGAATGCCAAAGGGGTCTTTGATCTCCACCCCTTTCTGGAATTTAAGCTTCTTTTCCCCTCTCGCATCCAGGTATTTGTTCAGCTCAAGATTCACCATCAGTGGAACATCTACCCCTGCCTTTGTCAGAACCTGCCTCAGTATGGCCTCAGCCTTTGTCGCAAAAGCAACTGAATCACCGAGTATCCTCATAGCCTCTGTAGGGTTGTGAAAGCCAACAGAGTTTTCACCGCCAATATATAAGGTCCTGAAGAAGGCTTCCATATAGAAATCTTTGGCTTTCTCGTAAAACTCCTTGTCAATATTCTTTCCTGCAGTCTGGAGCTCGTGCACCTTCTCTAAAAGCTTTGCAACGATTGCAGTCGCATATCCGGACCTTAGCATTAAAGATACAGTTCTATCCTGTATAGCGGTCACCTGCTCTTTTAGCCATTCTGCACTTTCAGTATGGCATTGCATACATGCCCTCATGTCGTTCTTAAGAGGGCTGGTTACCCTATGGTCAGAAACCTTATAAGCTCCAACCTTTGTATAAGGCATATGACAATCTGCACAGGAAGCACCAGCCTTCCAGTGAACACTGTTTAAAGTGAACAGCTCAAACTCAGCATGCCTTATAAACGGCATTTTATAACCAGTCACCTTTTGGGTCCATTCCCTCACAGTTTCATCTTCGCGAATCTGCTTGATGATGTTCTCAACTGTTATATTCCCCCACTTGCTACCCTGCCATGGGAAATAAAGACCTACGGACTTGCCTTCCTTATCTTTATTGATATTGTAGGTCACATGACACTGGGCACAGACAACGCTCCTCATCTCCTGACGGGTAATCTTTGCAGGGTCAACACCCATCTCCTTGAGTGCCTTTGTGAGAGTAAAGTCTCTAGATATCTTCAATGACATGTCCTTGTTGTCATGACAGTCAATGCAGGCCACACCAAGCTCCCGATGCTCCTTGGGAATAGTGGCATGGACATCAAGATATGGCTTTTTATAGTAATCAACACCCATCTCCTTTTCAAATTTCGGTGCATATGGAGTCTTACAACTGAGACAGACACCACCAGCTTTTACCCGTGAGGGGTCAATTTCAAGCTGGTCTTTTACCATATAGGCATGCCCGCGTGGCTCATTGTACTCAACCCCAAATCCCCACCCGCTGAAAAGAAGCGACATATAGGGGAATTCAGAGAGCTTGTCATATGTGATTTTATCCGCATCAAAACCCCTCTTATATTTGCTCTTACCAACAGGTGTAGGCTCTTCTGTTTTCTTCCATAATTCATAATTTGTCGGGTATGCCTTTCCCCACTCTGCTGGGTCAACCTCACCGTCTGCAATCTTTACAGGCCTGACAGGCTCTGTTTTGGGCGGTGGACATCCGTACAGAAATAACACTGCCACAATTGTTAAAACGGTTAAATATACTGGCAATTGAAATCTTCTTTTCATAACTAAACCTCCTTCTAAAATGTTTCTATCAGTCCACTGTGCTTGTGAGCTATCCGCCTATGGCATTTCCAGCACTGCCTCTCATGGTCTATAAGCATTACCGTGCTCTCATGGCATCTCACACAATTGGCATGCAGAACCTTTTCTCCGTGCTGCGTCAGCGATACTCTCTCTGGCACCCTTCCAGAATAAAAAACAACCACATCCTTCAGACCATCTATTGACTTCCAGAGATAATGTGCTGTGGTGTTCTCATCAGGCAGGTGGCACTCAACGCATTTTTCCCTCCTGTGGGCGCCGGTATGAATCCATGCCTCATACTCAGCCTCCATCACATGACAACCGACACAGAAGTCAGGCTCAGCAGTCTTTGCCATCAGCTTTGGCGGGCCAAACAGCAAAAAAACAGATATAGTGATAATCGCTCCTGCGACAATGACAAGAACTAATGCGATTTTTCCGTCTTTGTTCATCCCCTTCCAACCCCCTTTAGCAAGGTTTTATCACATAAGGCTCAACCTGTCAACGCCATTCAGATAAGCCCTATTGGGAACTACAACATCCTTATGGCATACAATTACACTGTCTCAAACAGGACGTCTATGATTTTAAATCATATGGCATCTGCCACCACTTGTGAATACCCATACAACCCATGTCCTGTCATTGACATAAAAAGCCAATAACCTTTAGTATAAAGCACTTTGAATTCCTCGCTAAAGGCATATATTTGGATATTTCAGGCATACTAAGACAACTTGCTATATCGGCACCTGCAATACTGATAGCAATCACATTCCATGAGGTTGCTCATGGCTTTATTGCATATAAGTTAGGAGACCCTACTGCAAAGTCATTGGGAAGACTTACCTTAAACCCCATAGCCCACATAGACCCATTTGGCACTATCGTCATGCCTGTGCTTTTGCTTATATTCACACAGGGACAGTTTGTCTTTGGATATGCAAAGCCTGTCCCTATAAACCCTTATAACTTCAAAAACCCAAGAAGGGATATGGCTATTTCAGCAGGAGGAGGACCTGTAACGAACATCCTTCTTGCCATAGTTAGCCTTCTTTTAATCAAGTTCGTAATATTCCCTCTGTCCCATATACTTCCTCCATCCGTAGTGGCAAGCATACTAAAACCTCTCAATATGATGCTTGTCTCGAGCATCGCCATTAATGCCGTGCTTGCCGCATTTAATCTCATACCTGTGCCTCCTTTGGATGGCGGTAGAATACTCGTGGGATTTCTTCCTCAGCGTCAGGCAATTGCTCTGAGTAGAATCGAGCCTTATGGCATGATTATAGTCTTGCTCATTATTGCAAGTGGCGCCTCGAGATACTTCATAAGCCCGATAGTGAATCTCTTTTTATCGCTGTTAGGGATGTATTAAGGCGGAGTATTTTTGCCTTTGCCATCATCTCTTCCCCATAAAGACATAGTTTGCAAGATGAGTGCCAAATTTGCCGCTGATTTCAATAGTCTTTAGCTCTTTTATGTCAAAATAAGAGGTAAAAAGCTCTTTCAACTCATCCTCCGAGGAAAAATATAAGACGGTCCCAAGCGGGGTCTCGATATTCCATGGAATATCCTCAATCGGCATGCTTTTGTAGATGTCTTCCATATCCGTCATCTTGACCTGATCATTTGTAAACATCTCCTCTTGTACCAATCCTTGTAACCAATATAGTATCTTCAATAATCACAAAAATAATCCTATATTTTCCTACTCTGATTCTATAGGTATCTTCTTCTCCTATGACAGGTTTAATATCTACCGGCAAATCCTTATTCAGCTTAGATAACGCCAAATCAACCAATGTTTTATAGTCTTTGGGCAACCTTTTATAGTCCTTTGCTGCGCCTTTTGAGAATTCTATCTTATATCTTTCCATCTCACAGTTTCGCCCTTTTTAAACTCTGCCTTTGCCTTTTTAATTTCTTCCCTTTCTGCTGGTGTTAGAGGAGCTACATCAGTTTCTACCACACTCCTCCAGAAAACCTCTATCAGGTTATCTTTTGGCAGGGTCTTTAACATATTAACCAATGCATCCTCAGGCACAGTTAAAGTCTTAATACCCATCATCACCACCTCCTTAATTTGTAAATTAGCCTTCCAATCTCTTTATATTCTAACCCATCTCCTTCTGTCTCTACAATCTAATGTTTTGATAACCTGTTTTCCCTTTGATTTTTCTGTCATTGCGATGCCGAAACATCGGCAGTGGCAATCTCAGTCAGGTGGTTGTTTTAAAGAAAAGCAGGGTTGAACCATAGAGCTATATAGGTATAGTTTATGTATCCGTCAGATGTTCCCCCACCACCATGTGGCGAATCGTTACTACGTTTTTGATGATTAATAAAGTGTTTTATTAGTCCATCTTCAACTTCAATGGCGTTTTCACTACTACTGGTTTCATAGAGTGGAATAATTTCATCACAGCCATGCGCCGATTTCCTTTGACTAAGGTCTACACTTCGGCCAATTTTAAATGTGCTTCCTTTTTTTGCCATTATTTCACCTCCCTTCTACCTTACTCACACTTCCTAACCCTACACTCATGGCAGACTTTACAACCTCTCAATCTCCTCTAAACCTTCGGCTCCCTTCAAGCCCTCAAGAACTTTAGAGAACATGTAAGCAACGGACGACCTGAGATCAAATATAATCTCAGCTTCGTGAAAGTATTGTGCGGTCTTCTCAGTGCCATAACCGTCCCAAAACCAAGTTTTACCACTATGGTTCATCTCAATAATTATGTTGTCGCGACAAATATCAAATGCTTTACGATTCTTTACAATTTTATCTATAGCCTACATTCAATCTCGAAGTGCAACAGATGCGACTTCAAGGGGCGTCTTGTAGCCCAGACATTTTCTGGGCCTTGTGTTAATTAATGATGCTACCATTGCCACCTGCTCATTGGTTATTTTACCGAAGTCCGTGCCTTTA